>NZ_JAKFZM010000075.1:0-12133 GCF_021654205.1 Leisingera sp. MMG026
GGGGGGGGGGGGGCGCGCCCCGCACCACCGATTGCAAGCAGCCTTCCACCCTTTGCCGGGTCAAGGGCTGGCATACCCCCGAACAAACGCTCAATGGAGAAAATTGCTCCGCAAGCGCGTCTCAGCAGAAAGAGCCGCGCTGTGCACAGCACAGCGCCCCCCCCCAACTGCTCCGGCACATTTACAAAATGTGCCGGAGCAGGCGGGAGCGCCCCCCTCCCGATCCGGCCCGGCTACACCAGCCGCGGCGGCTTGTCCGGATTGCTGCCCGGGATCTCCGGCTGGAGGGCGTCCGGTTCCGGCGGCTGCGGCAGGTCGAACCGCAACCCGACCCGGGCCAAGCTGGCCGCAACTGGATCCTCGGCCTCAAAAAAGGCCACATCCATCGCTCCCGCCTCAATTCCGGAAAAGGTCAGCGCTTCGCCCGCTGCCTTGGCCAGCGACGGTTGCGCAGCCTCCTTGGCGCCGACAAACCCCAGCAGATGCCCCTGGCCGCCGCCGGCATACCGCACCCCCGCCAGATAGGCCGCTGCCGCCAACCCGCCGGCAGTAGCCAGCTTGGCGTCCAGCGACGTCAGCAGCACCTCCGGCATCCCGGTTGGCGGTGTAAACTCCGCAATGCCGGCTTCCATCTCGTCCGGGGTGTGGCCAAGGGTCTGATGCAGCCAGCCGACCGCACTGGCCGGGATCAGAATGGCAGAGGGCGCCACCTCCAGGTTCAGGCCCAGCCCGATCCCCTGCCCGGCGAGCATCTGGGTGATGACGCGGCCGGAAAGCCCCGCATAAGGCACCGCCCGGCCGGCAAACTGCGCCAAGCGCTCCTCGCGGTCGAACACCAGCACAAAGGCGCCTTCAGGCGTCTCAAACAACTCAGGCGAGATCTGCCCGCCGGCGGCTTCTTCTGTCAGCATAAGGAACAGTTCGCTGTCAGCCAGCCGCTCGTAGAACCGCAGCCGGGCGGCATCATCCGCCGAGGCCGCCTCCATCGCCGCATGGGCCAGATCCAGCGGGGTTTCTTCTGTCATCGCATCAGCTCCTTCACCCGGGTCTGCAGCACCGGCAGCAGCTCGGCTTCGAACCAGGGGTTTTTCTTCAGCCATCCGGTATTACGCCAGGACGGGTGCGGCAAGGGGAAGACCTGCGGCGCATGATCCCTCCAGCCCTGAACCAGCGGTGTCAAAGGCCCCTTCACCCCCAGGTGATAGCGCTGCGCATGCGTGCCGACCAGCACTTTGAGGCGGACATCCGGCAGCTGCTCCATCACTTGGGCATGCCAGGTCTTGCAGCACACCGCAGGCGGCGGCAGATCCGCCTTTTTGCCGTTGTAGCCGGGAAAGCAGAACCCCATCGGCACCACCGCCACCCGGTCCTTGTCATAGAACTCCGCCTCAGTGAGGCCCAGCCAGGCCCGCAGCCGGTCGCCGGACGGATCGGTAAAGGGGCGGCCGCTTTCATGCACCCGCGCACCCGGCGCCTGGCCGGCAATCAGGATCCGCGCTGAGGGGCGGAACCACACAACCGGGCGCGGCTCATGCGCAGTGGCGGTGGCGGCAAAGCGGTCTGCACAGATCCGGCAGCCCCGAATCTCTGCCTTCAATTGCTGCCAGGCCTTCATTGTCCCGCACTTGGAAACAGTCATCTCTCGCCCCGCCTTGCCATCCTGCCGCCCAAAAACCCGTCCCGCACCCCGGATCGGGGCTGAATTGGTTAAAACTTCATTGAACATTTATGGTACTATTCGACATAATAAGGCCAAATTCGCGGCGTAGGCCATTAACACTCTTTTGATACCAAAGAGCCACGGGCGCGTCAGTGCGCCTTTGTGAACATGAGGCAGACAGAGCCCGCAAGAGGGCCGCACGAGCAGCACCGGAACCAGCAATGCTTGAGTTTGAAAACGTCAGCAAGTCCTTCTGGACAGGGACCCAGCGCAAGGTGATCCTTGACCGCGTGTCGTTCCGCGTCGAGCCGGGCAAATCGCTGGGCGTGCTGGCGCCGAACGGCACCGGCAAGACCACGCTGATCAACATGATGGCCGGCCTGGAAAAACCGGATGAGGGCGAGATCCGCCGCAACTGCAAGATTTCCTTTCCGCTGGGGTTCATGGGCGGGGTGATCAGCCGCCTGTCCGCAATGGAAAACTGCCGCTATATCGCCAAACTGTATGGCCTGGATCCCGACTATGTGGAGGCCTATTGCCGCTGGCTGTGCGGCCTGGGCGAATATTTCGACCAGCCGATCGGCACCTATTCTTCGGGGATGCGGGCACGGTTCAGCTTCTCGCTGATGCTGGCGCTGGACTTCGACATCTACTTGATTGATGAAGGCATGCCCAGCACCACGGATGTGGAGTTCAACCGCAAGGCCGGCGAAATCCTGCAGGAGCGGCTGGAAACAACCACAATCATCATCGTCTCCCACCAAGCCAAGACGCTGGAGAAATTTGCCCGTTCAGCTGCGGTCCTGCTGCAGGGCCAGTTGCACATTTTTGACACTTTGGAAGAAGCGAAACAGCTCTATGACTACGAAACCGAGAGCTAAAAAGTTCCGCATCCGCCGCAGCCCCGCTGCAGCCGGAGCCAGCGGCGCCGGGGATCAGCCTCAGGCGGCCGGCGCAGCTGCAAGCCAGGCGGCCGGGCATTCCCAGCCGCGAACAGCTGCTGCCGCCGCCCGGCCCGCGGCGCCTGCAGCAGCCCAGGCAGCCCCGGCAAATCCGGGCGCAGCACATCCGGCTGAAACGCAGACCCGCGCCGCGCCGATGTCCGGCATGGTCAGCTCGGCCCGCGAGACCCAGCAGGAAACCGATATCAATGCGATCCGCCACGAAGGCCTGACCGGCCGCCAATTGCGCCTGGCCCGCCGGATGGCGCAGAAACACAATCTTGCCCCTACTTCGGATTTTGAAGCCGTGCAGATGCTGCGCGAACGCGGCATCGACCCGTTCAAGCGCGCCAATATGCTGGAACTGGTGGTGCCGCAAAACAAGGCGCAGCCCGCAGGCACCCCGCCTGCGCCCGGATCGGTCCAGCTGCCGCAGACAGTGCCCGCGGGCAAAACCACCCTGCCCTCGACCGAGCTGAGCCCGGCAGAGCGGCGCACCCGTGAAATCCAGGAAATTCAGCGCGATATCGCCCGCCGCCGCCGCCGCAAACTGACCTTGCTGGCAGCCCGGCTGGCCTTTTTCGTGCTGCTGCCGACGCTGGCCGCAGGGTTTTACTTCTATTCGGTGGCGACGCCGATGTATTCCTCCAAATCCGAATTCCTGGTGCTTAAGGCCGACAGCGCGGGCGGCGGTGTCGGCGGCTTGCTGTCGGGCACTCAATTCGCCACCAGCCAGGATTCGATTGCAGTGCAAAGCTACCTGATGTCCAAGGAGGCGATGCTGCGGCTGGACCGCGAGGCCGGCTTCAAGGCGCATTTCACCCAAGCCTGGCTGGACCCGATCCAGCGGCTGGAGAGCGGCCCGACAAACGAGGAAGCTTATGCCACCTACAGCCGCAACGTGAAGATCGGCTATGACCCGACCGAGGGGGTGGTGCGGATGGAAGTCTCTGCCGCCGATCCCGAAGCCGCGGCGGAATTTTCCCGCAAGCTGATTTCCTATGCGCAGGAGAAGGTGAACAACCTGTCGCAGCAAAAGCGCGCCGATCAGATGTCGGAAGCCGCATCCGCCCTGTCAGACGCCGAAGGGCAGCGCCGCGCCGCCCAGGAACAGCTTGTGCTGCTGCAGCAAAAAGGTTCGGTTCTGGACCCCGAAGGGGTGGTGGCCTCTCTGCGCCAGCAGATCAGCACCTTTGAAATCCAGCTGGAGGAAAAACGGCTGGAACTGGCCGCCCTTCAGGACAATGCCCGGCCCAACCGGGCAAAGGTGTCCGGCGCCGAGGCCGACATCCGGCGGCTCGAAGCGGTGATCGCAAGCCTCAACAACCGGATGGTCGACGCCTCGGCAGGCGAAAACTCGCTGGCCAATCTTCGGATCCAGATCCAGATGGCCCAGGCCGATCTTGCGACCCGCGATCTGATGCTGCAATCGGCCTTGCAGCAAGTGGAAACCACCCGTCTGGAGGCCAACCGCCAGGTCCGCTATCTGACCACCGCGGTGGAGCCTGTTCCCAGCCAGGAACCGTCTTATCCGCGCAAGTTCGAGAATACCGTTTTGGCTTTCCTGATCTTTTCCGGTATTTATCTGATGTGCTCGCTTACCGCGTCTATCCTGCGGGAACAGGTCTCATCATAAAGCTATCGGAAGCTCATGAAAAACATCGATATCGCCGGCCTCACTATCGGCAATGATTGTCCGCTGACATTCATCGCCGGCCCCTGCCAGCTGGAAACCGCAGACCATGCCCGGATGATTGCCGGGCAGCTGAAAGAGGCCTGCGACAAGGCCGGCGCCCAGTTTGTGTTCAAAGCCTCCTATGACAAGGCCAACCGGACTTCGCTGTCCGGCAAGCGCGGCCTGGGGCTGGACGAAGGGCTGAAGGTCCTGGATACCATCCGCCGCGAATTCGGCGTGCCGGTGCTGACCGACGTGCACACCGAGGCGCAATGCGCCGTGGCGGCAGAGGCGGTTGATATCCTGCAAATACCCGCCTTTCTGTGCCGCCAGACCGACATGCTGCTGGCGGCCGGCAATACCGGCAAGGCGGTGAACATCAAAAAGGGCCAGTTCCTGGCGCCCTGGGACATGGCCAATGTGGTTGCCAAGGTGGAAAGCACCGGCAACACCAATATCCTGCTGACCGAACGCGGCACCTCCTTTGGCTACAACACCCTGGTCGCCGACATGCGGTCGCTGCCGCAGATGGCACAGGGCGGCTACCCGGTGGTGATGGACGCCACCCATTCGGTACAGCAGCCCGGCGGCAAGGGCGGCTCCACCGGCGGCCAGCGCGAGTTTGCACCGCTGATGGCGCGCGCGGCTGTCTCTCTCGGTATTTCAGCGGTGTTCATCGAAACCCATGAGGACCCGGACACCGCGCCGTCCGACGGGCCGAACATGATATACCTGGATCAGATGCCGCAGCTTATCGGCAGCCTGATGCGCTTTGATGCGCTGGCCAAGGCCGATCCCATCCGTATTTGAACCAGCAAAGAGATTTCAGAGATGACAAAACCCCAGTCCGAGGTGACCCCGAACACCTGGAGCTTTCTGCGCGATGCGATGATCATGCCCACGGGTTTCCGCGAATACGATGCACGCTGGAAGTACCCCGAGGAGATCAACCTGCCCGGCATGACCGCCCTGGGCCTGGGGCTGGGCACCCAGATGCGCAAGCGCGGGATCGAGCCGGTGATTGCGGTCGGCAACGATTACCGGGATTATTCGCTGGCGATCAAAAACGCCCTGATGCTTGGCCTGATGCAGGCGGGTATCCAAGTGAAGGACATTGGACCCGCCGTGTCGCCAATGGCCTATTTCGCGCAGTTCCATTTGGATGTGCCTGCCGTCGCCATGGTCACCGCTTCGCACAACCCGAACGGCTGGACCGGCGTCAAGATGGGCTTTGACCGCCCGCTGACCCACGGCCCCGATGAGATGGGCGAGCTGCGTGACATCGTGCTGAACGGTGAAGGCCAGCCCGCTCCCGGCGGGTCATATGAGTTCGTGGACGGCGTGAAAGAGGCCTACCTTGACGATCTGGCGGGGGATTTCAAAATGTCCCGCCCGCTGAAGATTGTCTGCGCCACCGGCAATGGTACCGCCTCGGCCTTTGCGCCCGAGCTGTTCAAGCGCATCGGCGTCGAGGTGGTCGAGAGCCACAATGAGCTGGACTACACCTTCCCGCACTACAACCCGAACCCCGAAGCCATGGAGATGCTGCACGACATGTCAGCATCGGTGAAGGCCTCCGGCGCCGATCTGGCGCTTGGCTTTGACGGCGACGGCGACCGCTGCGGCGTGGTGGATGACGAGGGCGAGGAGATCTTTGCCGACAAGGTGGGCGTGATCATGGCCCGCGACCTTTCCAAGATCTATCCGAACTCCACCTTTGTGGCGGATGTGAAATCCACCGGATTGTTTGCCTCTGACCCCGAGCTGCAAAAGAACGGTGTGACGGCGGACTACTGGAAAACCGGCCACAGCCACATGAAGCGGCGGGTCAAGGAAATCGGCGCGCTGGCGGGCTTTGAGAAATCCGGCCACTACTTCCTGGCTGAACCCATCGGCCGCGGCTATGACTGCGGTATGCGGGTGGCGGTTGAAGTCTGCAAGATGCTGGATCGCAATCCGGATCAGTCGATGTCGGACCTGCGCAAGGCCCTGCCCAAGACCTGGTCCACCCCGACCATGTCGCCCTATTGCGCCGACACTGAAAAATATGGCGTTCTGGAGCGGCTGGTGCAAAAACTGGTGGCCAAGCATGAGGCGGGCGAAACTCTTGCCGGCCGGGCGATCAAAGAAGTTGTCACCGTGAACGGTGCGCGGGTGATCCTGGACAATGGCTCCTGGGGGCTGGTGCGCGCGTCGTCCAACACGCCGAACCTGGTGGTGGTCTGCGAAAGCTCCGAAAGCGAAGACGAGATGCGGGCGATTTTCGCGGATATCGACGCGGTGATCCGCACCGAGCCGTTGGTCGGCGATTACGACCAGACAATCTGATCCCAGCCCAAGAGGTATTTCGCCTGCTGACGCAGGCGATCCGCGCCCGCCGAAGGCGGGCGCTTTTTCTTTCTGCTGAGAAACAATGTAAAGCGCGGCAAGACCGACGCGGCTGATGCCGAGGCGATTTGCGAAGCGGTCCGCCGGCCAAGTTTTAGCAGGTCCGCGCCAGCGGATTGAACGATCCAGGGAATCGTTCAAAGGCGCAGAACACGCTTTGTTGAACTGAAATCCGAAGATCAGCAGGCAATCCTGGCGCTGCACCGCACCCGGGATCTCGCGGTCAGGCAGCGCACGCAGCTGGCGAATATGATCCGCAGCCATCTGCGCGAGTTTGGCCATGTGCTGCGAAGCGGGATCGACGCTGTGACCGCCTTCGCCAAACGCCGCCTTAAAGGGAACGGCCCGGCATGCCCGATCTGACAAGCGGCATTCTGGGCACGGTCTGCTACCAGTTTCTTGGAGTTCACGAGCGCGTTGAAGGTTATTCAAAGATGATCGAGCAACATGCGCAGTTTGGTGCCGGTGCCCGCCGCCTGATGCGCATGCCTGGCGTCGGCCCGGTTACTGCCTCCGCCATCGTGGCGACCGTCGGCGATGCCAAGCAATTCCGGACCGGCCGCGATCTCGCAGCCTGGCTGGGCCTGACCCCGCTCAACAAGTCCGGCGGCGGAAAAGAGAAGCCCGGCAAGATCACCAAGAAGGGCAACAGATACATCCGGAAGCTCCTGATCACCGGCATGACGTCCCGCGCGCTGATGGGCAGGAAGCACCCGGAGCGCATCGATTTCTGGAGCGCCAGGATCCTTGCCGGGAAACCGTTCCGGCTGCCGACGGTCGCGATGGTCAATAAAAGCGCCCGGATCATCTGGGCGATACTGACGAAACAACAGGAATACCGGCAGCCGGCCGTCTGACCGGACCGGCCTGCCCAGAGATGCAAGACGCGTGATGTGATGATGCGGGCCTAAGTCAACCAAAAGCCAGGACACTCCGGCAATGGCAATGGCCCTCCGAGGTCGTTTAGCCGATAGGAACCTTGCTTGCGGAATTCATCAAGGCCAGCAGCCCTTAACACTGGCTGCGCGAACAGGCCGGACACACGACGGTACTGACGGACCGCCGCGATCACTTCAGAAAACGCTTGCAATGCAGGCGCCGCCCGCACACGCCATTGCTCTGGGTACGGCGCCTGCAGCCGCGTCAAGGACACGCCGGGCTGCGCCCGGTGGCCTTCGGCCATCCTTCACCCGGCTTTCGGCTGGAGGGGTCAGTCGCCGCCCAGGAGTTTCAGCAACTGGTCCCGCGCTTCCTGTTCGATGCGCTGTTTCAGCACGTCGTTCAGGTCCTGCTCCGGCGCAATCTCTGTGTTCAGCTCTTCGCTCAGCTTCTGACGCACCCGGTCCTTGGCTTCCTGCTCGATCTCGTCGATTTTCGGCTGCAGCGCCTGGCTCAGGTCCGGGCGGATGTCCGGGTTTTCCCAAGGGCCGGTGATCCGCACCGGAATGGTCAGCACCTGATCACTGCCTGCCCGCACCAATTGGGGGATAAACAGGTAATCCAGATCCCGCGCGCCCAGCCCGATCCGGCCCTTGCCTTCGGCGCGGAACCCCTTGAGCAGAACCAGAAGATCCTGGTTGCGCAGGTTGCCGCCGTCAATTGTGTAACTGGCTGTCATCTGATCAAACACTGTGCTGCCGCCATTACCGCCCGAGCGCATCAGCTGCTCCAGATCGAAACCGGTAAAGAAGCCTTTGCCCGCTTCCAGCCAGCCCTTGCCGCTGAGCGAGCGCATGATTGCACCTACTGAGTTTCCGGCCCCCAGGAATTCCAGCTCCCCCAGCGCCTCGCCATTCAGCCGGCTGTAGCCCGCGGTTTCGCCCAGGGCCCGCTCCAGCCTGATGCCGTTGAACGAGAGCTTGCCGCCCACCGACAGGCCATTGCGGTTGTTGGCAACCACCTGCCCCCGCACCTGGCCGCCGAACATGGAGGCCGGCAGGAACTTTACCACCGCGCGGCTGCGCTCGACCGTCAGGTTCAGCGTGCTGGCTCCCAGGATCACACCGCCGGTATTCAAGCTGTCAAAGGACAGGTCAACGACCGCATCAGCCAGCCCCAGTGCCGAGGCATCAATCGCGTCCTTGGGCCAGCCTGCCGCGGCTGCCCCGCCGCTGCCAGAGCTGCCCGTCCCGCCGGCCAACGCAGAGAAATCCAGCGCGCCGCCGCGCAGTTGCGCAGTAAACTCCGGCCGCTTGTTGAATTCTGCATCCGCGGCGCCGGTCAGCTTGTTGCTGCCCAGCTCTACCGCCAGATCGCGCATCGACAGCCGCCCGTCGGCGGTATAGGTCACATCAGCGCCGAACACGGTCTTTTGGGCCAAGGCATCCGGCAGGACCAGCCCCAGCGCGACACCCGTTTGCAACGCATTATCAGCGCCAAAGGTCAGCCGCCCGCTGGCCTCGCCGTTGATATCGGCATGGCCGTCAAACCGACCCTTGCCGCCCGGTGCCGTCACCGTTGCCCCGATCGAGGACACCTCACCGGCCAGAAACGCTGCAAAGGTGCCGATCTCGGCATCCACCTCCACCGGCTCTCCCGCCGGGCGCAGGGTCGCCTTGGCGTTCACGGTGCCATCGGGTTCAGGCCACAGCAGGCTAAGGTCGATATTGTTCATCTCCACCGGCGCTTCGCCATATGCGGCGTAGCGCAGCGAGGCCCCGGTCAGATCGACCGCTTCGATCCTGAGCGGCAGCGTACCGCTGCTGCTTGCGGCCGTGCCGCCAGAGGCTGGGGCGCCGCTGCCAAAGACCCAGTTGCCGATGCCGTCTTCGTTGGTGGCCAGGTTCAGATGCGGCAGGATCGCCGAGATTTCCGTGACCCGCACATCGCCCTGCAACAGCTCTGCCGCCGCCACGCCGATGGTCAGACGCTCGGCCCGCAACATCGGCTCGGGACCCGCCCAGTCCGCATTGGACAGCGTCACCGCGTCCGCCTTGACCCCTAGCGTCGGCCAGAAGGTGAAGCGCACCTTGCCGCCGAACGCCAGCTTGCGGCCCGTCTGCGTCTCCAGCTGATCGGCTGCCAGCCGCGCGATTTTCTCGCCCGGCAGCAACAGCACCAGCCCCGCCAGTACAACCACCGTCAGCACCAGCGCGGTCACAACCCGGATTATCAGCTTCATCAGCCCACTCCTCATGTCTTGTCCCCCTGTAGTCCAAGGGTCTTTTTGCCAGCTTACCGTCTGGTGGAGCGGGTGCAATGCAGGAAGCCGCTTCCTGCATCAAAGCTTCGCGCGTTTTGACCGCAGGATAGCCGTATCCTGAGAGCAGGCCGAACGGCGGATAGGGCAGCCGCTGCCAGATGGCGCCGGTCTTTCCGGCAAAATGCATTTCCCGGCGGAATGAAGAAGTGCTTGTCTTCGGGGAGACCTTGTTTGACGAGGATATGGCGGAAAGTGGCGCAGGCTTCGCGCGCGGTTAGAGGCCTCTGCTTGGCTTGAGGTGGCCAGTTCTTCGCCTCAGCGGTGAAGAGAGCAGCTTTGGCAACCACAGTTCCAGAAGATACCGGATATGCATCAGGACACACAAAACCCCGAAGACCGGCGGCACCTTCAAACGCTGCATTGGCGTTGCTGCAGAGTTTTGCGCCCGCAGGCTAAGGGCTTTGGCGCTCCACCTTCAACACCTAACGAAGGGCAGCGCCTGACCTTGCGGCCATGCAAAGGAAAAATAGCCGCCCGGTGTCCAAGGGCGCACGGGGGGTGCGCCTGCGCCCCCGTTTTCCTTGCCTCTTGCCGCATTCCTGATATATGCGCGCGAATGACCAGTACCCCGTCCAGCAACCCGCCCAGCCTTCGCCCCGACCTTGCCCCCCGCCCGCAGTTCGGTGATGCGCCGCGCCCGGACCAGCCGACCCTCGGCATGGTGTCGCTCGGCTGCCCCAAGGCGCTGGTGGACAGCGAGCGCATCCTGACCCGGCTGCGCGCCGAAGGCTATGGCATCTCGCCCGACTACGCCGGCGCCGACGCGGTCATCGTCAACACTTGCGGCTTCCTGGACAGCGCCAAGGCGGAAAGCCTTGAGGCCATCGGCGAAGCGCTTAAGGAAAACGGCAAAGTCATCGTCACCGGCTGCCTGGGCGCCGAGCCGGACTATATCCGCGAGCACCACCCGCGCATTCATGCGGTCACCGGCCCGCATCAGTACGAACAGGTGCTGGACGCGGTGCATTCCGCAGTGCCGCCCTCCCCGAACCCTTACGTGGACCTGCTGCCCGCGGCCGGCGTTAAACTGACCCCGCGGCACTTCAGCTATCTGAAGATTTCCGAGGGCTGCAACCACAAGTGCAAGTTTTGCATCATCCCGGACATGCGCGGCAAGCTGGCGTCGCGCCCGGTGCACGCGGTGCTGCGCGAGGCGGAAAAGCTGGTCGGGGCCGGGGTGCGCGAACTGCTGGTGATTTCGCAGGACACCTCTGCCTACGGGCTGGACCGCAAATACTCCACCCATCCGTGGAAGGGCGAAGAGGTGCGCAGCCATATCCTTGACCTCAGCCGCGAACTGGGCAGGCTGGCCCCGGCGGATGAGCTGTGGGTGCGGCTGCATTATGTCTACCCCTACCCCTTTGTGCGCGACCTGATCCCGCTGATGGCGGACCCGGACAACGCACTGCTGCCCTATCTGGACATCCCCTTCCAGCACGCCCACCCGGATGTGCTGCGCCGCATGGCCCGCCCGGCGGCGGCGGCCAAGACGCTGGACGAGATCCGCGCCTGGCGCGCGGCCTGCCCGGATATCACCCTGCGCTCCACTTTCATCGTCGGCTTCCCCGGCGAGACCGAAGCCGAGTTCCAGCACCTGCTCGATTGGATGGACGAGGCGCAGCTGGACCGGGTCGGCTGCTTCAAATACGAAAACGTCGACGGCGCGCGGTCGAACGATCTGGCCGATCACGTGCCGGAAGAAGTGAAGCAGGAGCGCTGGGACCGGTTCATGGAGAAGGCGCAGGCGATCTCCGAGGCGAAACTTGAGGCGAAAGTCGGCCAGACGATGCAGGTCATTGTCGATGACATCGACGAAGACGGCATCGCCACCTGCCGCACCAAAGCGGATGCGCCGGAGATCGACGGCAACCTGTTCATTGATGAGGGAACCGAGGGGTTGCAGGCGGGTGATCTGGTGACGGTCGAGGTGGATGAGGCCGGTGAGTATGACCTTTGGGGAAATTGGACTTCAAATAGTAAGCTATAGTTGCGGGTAATACAAGGGAATTAGTTACGCATTTAGGAGGTCGTTTGCTTCAAACCCTCTACTAGTGACTTCCCAAGACGTTCCCTTTGTTCCAATACCAGACACCAATCTCTCGCTTTGTAGGAGTTCAATAGCAGAAATGTAATTTTGCCACTTGCGCTCCCCCACTTCATCTCTTTCAACCGTAAAGCGGCCAGCTTCCAACGTCGAGCCACTGAGGAAGTCGCGCCTATCAATCCTAGAGTGGCTATCATCTGCCGCTGCGCCTTTCAGTATTTCA
>NZ_JAKFZM010000076.1:0-12049 GCF_021654205.1 Leisingera sp. MMG026
GCTTCGGCTTCGGCTTCGGCTTCCTCAATCTCTGCTGGTGCGGATTGGGCTTCCTCAGCAACGGCCTCGGCGGCGGAATCGGAGGCTTCGGCAGCAATCGTGTCTGCTGCTGCGGTTGCTTCTGCGGCGGCCTCGATCACGGCAGTTTCTGCAGGTTCCTCTGCCGGGGCGGGTTGTTCTGCAGCCGGTTCCGCGGCAGGTGCCGGTGCGGGGACAGTCTGTGCCGGAGCAGCCTGAGACGGAGCAGCCTGTGCCGGAGCAGCCTGTGCCGGAGCAGGGGGTTCAACTGCAGCGGTGGCAAGCGCCGGGGTGGCGGCGCGCAGGTGGATACCGCCGTCGCTGGTTCGGGCCTCGACCTGGCGGGCAATCTCGCGTTGGGCGATGCGGGCCAGCATGTCGGCGTCAGGTTGCGGCGGCTCGGCCCCGAAATACCTGTCGTCCGACGCAAGGTCGCGGAAATACTCGGCAATCGCCTTCATGGTGCCGAAGGAATCCTCAAACCCTTCCAAAGTGCAGGAAAAGGTTCCATAGGATACGGTCAAGACTTTGTTGTTATGTACCATCAGCTCGCTCGTCTTCGTCACATTTGTTGCCATTCACCATATTGGCAGAAGGGACCAATTTTGCTCGAATCCGTGCAATTGATCGTATCATTTTGTGTTCAGAATGTGACCTGTTTCCAAAACTGCCAGGAATGCGCCCCATGAACCGTCATATTGTTGAGGAATTGGAACCAATCACCCTGGTTGGCGGCGGTGCGCTTGGGTCTGACGATCTGGCGGCGGCGCTGGCGCTGGCACCAGTGCTGGTGGCGGCGGATGGCGGGGCCGCTGCGGTGCTGGCGGCGGGGCATGTTCCAAGTGCGGTGATCGGCGATTTTGACTCGCTGCCGCAGGATGTGCGGGATCGTCTGCCGCCGGAGTGTCTGCATCCGGTGGCCGAGCAGGACAGTACCGATTTTGACAAGGCGCTGCGGGGGATTGCGGCGCCGGTGGTGCTGGCGGTGGGGTTTTTAGGCGGGCGGGTGGATCACCAGCTGGCGGCGTTCAATACGCTGGTGCAGGGGCATCAGACCCCTTGTGTGCTGATTGGTGAGACCGAAGTGATGTTTCACCTGACCCATGCGGTGGAACTGCCGGCGGCGGCGGGGGAGGTTATCTCGCTGTTTCCGATGCGGGCGGTGCAGGGGCGGTCTGAAGGGCTGGAGTGGCCCATTGATGGCTTGCGGATGTCGCCGATGGGGCGGATCGGCACCTCCAACCGGGCGACAGGCCCGGTGCGGCTGGTACCGGAGGGGCCGGGGCTCTTGGTGATCGTGCCGCGGCGGCTGCTGGCTGCGGTGGCGGCGGCGGTCAGGCGGGATTGATCCGTTCTGCGATCTCGGCGGCCTTGCGTTCGCGCAGCACCGCATAGAGACCGGCACTGATGGTCAGCAGAATGCCAAAGGCCGCGAGGGTGTTCGGGAGTTCATAGAAGAACAGCCAGCCGAAGAACACGGCCACCGGGATCTCCAGGTATTGCATCGAGGCGAGGGTGGAGGTCGGGGCAAACCGCAGGCTCCAGGTCATCATCAGATGCGCGACGGTGCCCAGGGCGCCGGCGGCGGCCAGCAGCGCCCAGGTGTCCTGCGGCGGCGCGGTGATGGAGAGGGCGTGCAGGCCGGCGGCATCGCCGATCAGGAACACTGGCGCCAGCAGCACCGTGCCCATGGCGCCGGCCACGGCCTGAAGGGAAATGGGATCGGTCTCCTTGGCGATCTTGCGGGTGACCAGCATGAACAGGGCAAAGATCACCGCCACCAACAGCGGCCAAAGCGCGTTCCAGCCGACCGCGGCAAAGCTGGGCTGAATGACCAGCAGGGTGCCGGTAAAGCCCACCACGCAGGCGCCAAGGCGGCGCAGGCCGACCTGTTCCTTAAGCACGTATTTTCCCAGCAACAGCATCAGGAACGGCATCACAAAGGCAATTGCCACGGCATCAGCCAAGGGCAGGTAGCGAAAGGCGGTGAACATCGCGGCGATGCCGCCCATCTGCAGCAGGGTGCGCAGCAGCAGCAGCGGTGCCACCCGGCGCGACAGGCTGAGCGGCAGCCGCATCGCCAGTGCCAGCGGCAGCAGGAGCGCGGCCTGGGCGGCAAAGCGGATAAATACGATCTGGGCGACCGGCACCCGGTTGGTCAGCAGTTTTGCGATGGCATCCCCAAGCGGGATCACCATGCAAAAGCCCAGCATCAGGGCGATGCCGAGGAGGGGCCGGTCCTGTGTCATGGCGCCACGCTAGGCGGGGCGCCATGGATTTTCAAGCTCGGGCGGGGGCTTCCAGCGCCGGGTCAGCAGTTCGGCACGTTCACCGCCAGACCGCCGAGCGAGGTTTCCTTGTACTTGTCATGCATGTCGGCGCCGGTCTGGCGCATGGTCTCGATGCAGGCGTCCAGCGGCACAAAATGCTGGCCGTCGCCGCGCAGGGCGAGGGACGCGGCGGAGACGGCCTTGATCGCCGCCAACCCGTTGCGCTCGATGCAGGGGACCTGCACCAGGCCCTTAACGGGGTCGCAGGTCATCCCGAGGTGATGCTCCAGCGCGATCTCGGCGGCGTTTTCCACCTGTTCGGGCGTGCCGCCCATCACCGCGCAGAGGCCCGCTGCGGACATTGCGGCTGCAGAGCCGACCTCGGCCTGGCAGCCTGCCTCGGCGCCGGAAATGGAGGCGTTGAATTTCACCAGGCCGGCGATGGCGGCGGCGGTCAGCAAAAAGTCCTCGACATGGCTTTCCGACGCACCGGGCACATGGTCGAGGTAATAGCGGATCACGGCCGGCAGGGTGCCGGCAGCACCATTGGTCGGCGCGGTCACAACCTGGCCGCCGGCGGCGTTCTCTTCGTTGACCGCCATCGCATAGACGCTCATCCAGTCGTTGATGGTGTGCGGTGCGGTCAGGTTCATGCCGCGTTCGGCCATCAGCGCGTCATAGATGCCCTTGGCGCGGCGGCGGACCTTGAGGCCGCCGGGCAGGATGCCGTCGCGCTCCAGCCCGCGGTTGATGCAGTCGTTCATCACCTGCCAGATGCGGGCAGTGCCTTTGGCGAGGCTGACCTCGCAGCCGCGGGCGATTTCATTGGCGCGTTTCATGCCGGCAATGGATTTGCCGCTGGATTTCGCCATCTCCAGCATCTCAGCCGCGGATTTGAACGGGAAGGGGACGGGATCGCCTTCGTCGGTCGCCTTGCCCTGGGCCAGTTCTTCCTCAGTCACGACAAAGCCGCCGCCGATCGAATAGTAGACCTGTTTCAGGATCACGTCGCCCTGGGCGTCGGTGGCCATCAGGATCATGCCGTTGGAATGGCCCGGCAGCGCATGATCATAGTCAAAGATCATGTCGGCCTTGGGATCAAAGTGCAGCGCGCCCAGGCCTTCGGGCTGCATGGTGTGCGTCTTGTCCAGCTCCGCCAGGAAGGCCGTGGCCTTGGCGTCATCATAGTCATGGGCGACAAAACCGCCAAGCCCGAGGATGGTGGCGCGGTCGGTGGCGTGGCCGACGCCGGTGAAGGCCAGCGAGCCGTGCAGCGAGGCGCGCAGACCGTGGAATTCAAACGGCGAGGCGCGCATCAAATCGAGGAAGCGCGCAGCGGCGACCATCGGCCCCATGGTGTGCGAGGAGGACGGGCCGATGCCCACTTTGAACATGTCGAAAACGGAGAGGAACATCAGGTGGCTGATCCTTCTGGGGGATTGGCATAGGCAGGGGATGTGAACGGGGTGGCGCCGAGGCCCTCGGCCTCGCGCGCGGTGGTCACGGCGGTGCGGTGCTCCAGCCCGGCGCAGAGGCGCTGCAGGCTGGGGTATGCGGCGATGCGGAACCAGGACCTGTCCGCATCGGCAGGATACAGCGCCATCCAGCGCATCTGGCAGGCCAGGTAATAGTCCAGAACCGAGGGCTGGGGTGCTGCCAGCCAGGCGGGGCGGCCGGCGGCGGCATGGTCCAGGCTGGTCAGATGCCGGTGCAGCCGCTGACGGGTGACGGACTGCAGCTGCGCCTGCTGGGCAGGGTCATCGCCGATGTATTTTTGAGGATAGAACAGCATCCGCAGATCAGCATGCAGGGTGTTGGAGGCAAAGAACAGCCATTTCAGGAACGGTGCGTAGTCCGCAGTGCCTGCCGCCGGGGCCATCGCCCCGTGCCGGCCGGACAGCCACAGCAGAATGGCGGCGGTTTCAAACAGCGCACCATCTGGGGTTTCCAGCACCGGGATCAGCCCGCCAGGATTGAGCGCCAGGTATTCGGCGCTGCGCTGCGCATTTGCCTTGCGGTCGACGAGGACGGCGTCAAACGGCAGGCCAAGCTCCTCCAGCACCAGACGGATGACCAGTGAAGCATTGTCGGGGGCGTAGTGCAGGCGGTATTCGGGTTTCATGACGCAATATTATGACGCGGACGCCTGGAATATGTGTCCGTTTCCGGCGTTTCCAATAGGAAACCCGCCTTTGTGATGCAGGTTTCGCTGCCGGGGTGCCGGATGGCGGTTTCCTGCCTGCGCTTCAGGCGGCTATTGCCGCCGGGCGGTGCAGACAAAATGGGTGAGCGACATGAAGAATCTGCCCTCGGCGGCCAGTTCCTGCTGTTCCTGTGCCCAGGCGGCGGCGTCGTCTTGGTCGGTGGCGCCGATATCCACCGCAAAGGCGCGGATCAGCTGGATCATCATTGCCGCCAGCCCGTCCGGGCGCAGGGTGGTGTCGCAGACTGCAAGCGGCTGCATCCGCTGCATTTCGAACCCGCAGCTGCGCAGTTCGGAGGGCAGTTTTGCAGGCAAATCGCGCACCGCCATGTGGCGGCTCCAGGCCTCCAGCATCCGGTTCATGCGGGTGGTATTGTCGCTGTGCCAGGCCAGGGTGTCCCAATGCATGTCGCCAACCACCAGCAGCCCGCCGGGCTTCAGCACCTTGTGCAAGGCGCGCAGGGCCAGGCGGCGGTCGGTCAGATATTCGAACACTTGCAGTGAAACGGCTTTGTCAAAGCTTGCCGGTTCAAACGGCAGCCGGGCCGCATCGCCCTCGGTCAGGGTTGTATTGGCGCGCGCCTCCAGCCGGTTGCGGGCGGCGGCCAGCATGTCAGGGCTGGTGTCCAAGCCGGTCACGTGGCCGGCGGGGCCGACAGCGCGGGCCAGTTCCAGCGTCAGCAGCCCGTTGCCGCAGCCCAGATCCAGAATGCGGTCGCCCGGTTCGGGCGTCAGCGCGTCGAAACTGGCCCGCCGCCGCTGCGACACATCGGCGCCCTGATAGGCGTCTTCCAGCACGCGGGCGGTTTCCTCGTCGAATTGCAGCATGGTTTTGATCCCCCAAGTTGAAAATCAATAGCCCGGCTGCGGCGCATTTCCAGCCGCAGTCCCGGAATCCGCTGCAAGCCCCCTCGCACAGAGGCGGCAAACCGCCTATAACCGCGGCAAATGCGTATTCATGGAGTCACCTGATGACCGGAGAGCTGTCGCCTATCGACAAGGCGAAATTCGTTGCTGCCAAACGAGCGGCTGAAATGGTTGAGGATGGCATGCGTGTCGGCCTTGGCACCGGTTCCACCGCGGCCTGGCTGGTGCGCTGCCTGGGCGAGATGGTGAGCCGCGACGGGCTGAAGATCACCGCGGTGCCCACCTCCAGCCGCACTGCCGCGCTGGCGCGGGATGTGGGCATCAATGTGGTGTCGCTGGACGAGGCCAAATGGCTGGATATGACCATTGACGGCGCCGATGAGTTCGACGCCGATCTGAACCTGATCAAGGGCGGCGGCGGCGCGCATTTGCAGGAGAAGATCGTGGCCACCGCCTCGGACCAGATGGTGGTGATTGCCGATGCCAGCAAGTCGGTTGAGACCCTGGGTGCCTTCCCGCTGCCGGTTGAAGTGCTGCCGTTCGGCTGGCAGAGCAGCCAGGCGCTGATCGAGGAAACCCTGGTGTCGATGGATGTGATGGGACGCACCACGACGCTGCGGATGAACGGCGATGCGCCGTTTGTGACTGATGAGGGCAATTATATTCTGGACCTGCACCTGAAACGGATCGGCAATGCCCGCCAGCTGGCGCTGGTGATGAACCAGATCCCCGGCGTGATCGAGAACGGGCTGTTCATCGACATCTGCGACACCGTGGTGATCGGTTTCGGCGACGGAAGGGTTGAGGTCCGCGACATCAACGAAGGCACGGTTGAGAAGGACAAGCTGGACTTTGTCGAGAACGACAACCTGTTCACCGATCTGCAGGATTGAAATGCGCCCGGCCGGCAGGCCGGGCGCTGCCCTGCGCTTTCTGTGCGGGACCTTTCGCCTCACAACCCTGTGCAAATTCAATGCAAAAGGTTGAATGCGCCGCAGGAACGCCCACTTGGGCATATGGCGTTTGGTGGTCCATTATGGGATACACCTGATCAAGAAATGCAAAGGGCGGGATTTCATGAGCTTTGATTACGATCTGTTTGTCATCGGCGGCGGCTCGGGCGGGGTGCGGGCAGCGCGTGTTGCGGCGCAGGAAGGTGCCAAGGTCGCGCTGGCCGAAGAGGACCGCTATGGCGGCACCTGCGTGATCCGGGGCTGCGTGCCGAAAAAGCTGATGGTGTTTGCCTCTGAGTATTCCGGCATGGCCAAGGATGCCCAGGCTTACGGTTGGGACATCCAGCCAGGTGCGTTCAACTGGGACAGTTTCAAGGGCAAATTGCACGCCGAACTGGACCGGTTGGAAGGCATCTACCGGGGTATTCTGAAAAACAACGGTGTTGAAAGCTTTGACCAGCGCGCCAAGCTAGCCGATGCCCACACGGTTGAGCTGGCCGACGGCACCCGCAAGACTGCCAAGCACATTCTGGTTGCAACCGGCGGTTGGCCGACGGTGCCGGAATTTCCGGGCGCGGAGCTGGCGATCACGTCGAACGAGATTTTCCACCTGGATAAGCTGCCCGAAAGCCTGCTGATTGTCGGCGGCGGTTATATCGCGTCTGAATTTGCGGGCATCATGAATGGCTTGGGCGTCAAGACCACGCAATTCTACCGCGGCCCGCAGATCCTGCGCGGCTTTGACGAGGAAGCACGCGGCGTGATTGCAGAGGGCATGGTGGAAGCGGGCGTGGACCTGCAGCTGAACACCAATGTCACCGAGATGCACGCAGAAGGCGGTAAGATCCGGGTGACCGATACCCACGGCAACACCCATCTGTTCGACAAGGTGATGTATGCCACGGGCCGCGCGCCCAATGCGGATAATCTGGGTCTTGAGGAAATCGGTGTTGAACGCGGCAAGGGCGGCGCCATCGCGGTGGATGCCTACAGCCAGACTGCGGTGCCGTCTGTCTTTGCTGTCGGGGATGTGACCGACCGGGTGAACCTGACCCCGGTCGCGATCCGCGAGGGCATGGCCTTTGTCGAGACCGTGTTCAAAGGCAACCCGACCAGCCCCGACCACGAGCTGATCCCGACGGCGATCTTCACCCAGCCGGAAATGGGCACCGTGGGCCTGAGCGAAGAAGACGCGGCCAAGCAGGAAGCGATCGAGGTTTATTCGACCTCCTTCAAGCCGATGCAGCAGGCCTTTGCGGGCCGCGCCCAGAAGGTGCTGATGAAGCTGGTGGTGTCCAAGGCCACGCGCAAGGTGCTGGGCTGCCATATCGTCGCGCCGGGTGCCGGAGAGATGATCCAGCTGGCCGGAATTGCCGTAAAGATGGGCGCAACCAAGGAAGATTTCGACCGTACGGTTGCGGTCCACCCGACAATGTCGGAAGAGTTGGTAACGCTGAAGACTCCGGTGCGCACGACCTGATCGGGCAGACCGGCAATAATTTAGACCTCATGCCGCCCAGTGTGAAAAATCATGGGCGGCAGCATACGGATAGGAGACAAATGGCGGGCAATAGCGGTGGCCCATGGGGGGGCGGTGGCTCCTCTGGCGGCGGAGGAGGCAACCGGGGCAATAACGGCGGCAACAATGGCGGCGGCGGCGGCCGCAAGCCGGAGGACCCCCAGATCCCCGAGATTGATGAACTGGTCAAGAAAGGCCAGGAGCAGCTGCGCGTCCTGATGGGCGGGCGCGGCGGGTCCGGCGGACGGGGCGGCCGCGGCGGCGGTTCCGGCGGCGGCGGACCGCTGTTCACCAAGGGCACGCTGGGGCTGGCCGTTGTTGCTGCAGCCGTGCTGTGGGGCTTTGCCAGCTTCTATACCGTGAAGCCGGAAGAACAGTCGGTTGAGCTGTTCCTGGGCGAATACTCCTCGACCGGGCAGCCGGGCCTGAATTTTGCGCCCTGGCCGCTGGTGACCAAGGAAATCCTGCCGGTCACCCGTGAACAGACCGAAGACATCGGCGTTGGCGGCGGCCGCAGTTCGGAAGCCGGGCTGATGCTGACCGGCGACGAAAACATCGTCGATATCGATTTCCAGGTGGTCTGGAACATCAACGATCCGGCGAAGTTCCTGTTCAACCTGCGCGATGCCCGCACCACCATCCGGGCGGTGTCTGAATCGGCCATGCGCGAGATTATCGCCCAGTCCGAACTGGCGCCGATCCTGAACCGTGACCGTGGCTCGATCGCCTCGCGGCTGCAGGAGCTGATCCAGTTCACGCTGGACGACTACGACAGCGGCATCAACATCATCCGCGTTAACTTTGACAAGGCGGATCCGCCTGCGTCGGTGATTGCCGCCTTCCGCGATGTTCAGGCTGCTGAACAGGAACGCGACCGGCGCCAGAACGAAGCGGACGCCTATGCCAACAATGCGCTGGCTGAAGCCCGCGGCCAGGCGGCTGAGCTGCTGGAACGGGCCGAAGGCTACCGTGCGCGCGTTGTCAACGAAGCCCAGGGTGAGGCAAGCCGCTTTAGCGCGGTTCTGACCGAATACCAGAAGGCTCCGGAAGTCACCCGCAAGCGCCTGTACCTGGAAACCATGGAAAAGGTGCTGGGCCGGGTCGACAAGATCATCCTCGATGAGCAATCCGGCGAAGGCCAGGGCGTCGTGCCTTATCTGCCGCTGAATGAACTGCGCCGCGGAGGAAGCAACTGATGCGTAAGACAACTCTTTTGCTGCCGGTGCTGGTGATCGCTGCGATTGCCGCGCTGTCGTCAGTGTTCATTGTGGACGAGCGTGAAAAGGCGCTGGTGCTGCAGTTCGGCCGGGTGGTCTCGGTCAAGGAAGATCCGGGCCTGGCGTTCAAGATCCCGGTAATCCAGGAAGTGGTGCGCTATGACGACCGCATCCTGAGCCGCGACATTGACCCGCTGGAAATCACCCCGTCGGACGACCGCCGCCTGGTGGTTGACGCCTTTGCGCGCTATCGCATCGTGGACGTGAACCGGTTCCGTCAGGCGGTTGGCGCCGGCGGTATCGCGACTGCGGAAAACCGGCTGGATTCGATCCTGCGGGCGCAGACCCGCGAGATCCTCGGCTCGGTCAGCTCCAACGACATCCTGTCTTCGGACCGGGCGGCGCTGATGCTGCGGATCCGCAACGGCGCCATTGCCGATGCGCGCGCTTTGGGCATTGCGATCATCGACGTGCGTCTGAAGCGCACTGACCTGCCGTCGGAAAACCTGGATGCAACGTTTGAGCGGATGCGGGCTGAGCGTGTGCGCGAAGCCACCGACGAACGCGCCCGCGGTAACGAAGCCGCGCAGCGGATCCGGGCGCAGGCCGACCGGACCGTGGTTGAGCTGGTTTCCGAAGCACAGCGCGAAGCCGAGATCATCCGCGGTGAATCGGATGCTGAACGCAACGCGATCTTTGCCCAGGCCTATGGTGCGGACCCGGAGTTCTTTGAATTCTACCGCAGCCTGAATGCCTATGCGAATTCGCTGCTGGCGGGGAATTCCACCATGGTGCTGTCGCCGGATAACGAGTTCTTCAACTACCTGAAGTCCTCGGACGGCAAGCCGGCCGGGCAGTAATGGGGTTCATCCTTCTGGCCCTTGGGCTGGTACTGATTGCAGAGGGGCTGGTGTACGCACTGGCCCCTTCGCTTGTGGAGCGCCTGCTGGAGATGCTGCGCGCCTTGAGCGAGGAGCAGCGCCGCAATGCCGGGCTGGCGGCGCTGGCGCTGGGTCTGATCCTGGTCTGGCTGGCGTTCCGCTTTGGGGTCTGAAGGCACCGTTTTCCCCCTCGATTTTCAGCGAAAGTGCAGACTTTCCCTGCTAGAATAGACTGCAGCAGGACGCGCGCGCTCCGTTGCGGGCTGAAAACCCGGTCACAGCGGCTTTATTCCTTGCAACATTTGTTGCGGGGCGGGCGGAAGTTCCTACATTGGGTCCATAAGACTCTGCCCGGCTATCCTGGTGTTTACGCCGGTCCGGGGCGGACAAGAAGAATTAGAAGTGACAAGGAGTAGATCCGTGCAGCCACAGGCAATTGCAATTCCCGGCCGGGCAGGCGGCAGCAGCGCGATGATGCGCATGATCTGGCTTGCGGTGCTGGCCATGGCGGTCCTGCTGATGCAGGCGGTATCCGCAATGGCGCGCCCCGAAAGCCTGGCGCCGCTGGCCGACCAGGTGAGCCCGGCAGTGGTCAACATCACCACCACAACCGTGGTCGAAGGCCGCACCGGCCCGCAGGGCATTGTGCCCGAAGGCTCGCCGTTTGAGGATTTCTTCCGTGAATTCCAGGACCGCAACGGCAATGGCAACGGCAACCGCCCGCGCCGGTCTTCGGCGCTGGGGTCGGGGTTTGTGATTTCCGAGGACGGTTACATCGTCACCAACAACCATGTGATCGAAGGTGCGGATGAGATCGAGATCGAGTTTTTCCCCGGCGACGGCCAGCCCAAGGAGCTGCTGCCGGCCAAGGTGATCGGCACCGATCCCAACACGGATATCGCGCTGCTCAAGGTGCAGGCGCCGGCGCCGCTGAAATTCGTCAAATTCGGCGACAGCGACACCGCCCGCGTAGGTGACTGGGTGGTCGCTATGGGCAACCCGCTGGGGCAGGGATTCTCGGTTTCTGCAGGCATCGTGTCGGCGCGCAACCGCGAGCTGTCGGGGTCTTATGACGATTACATCCAGACCGATGCTGCGATCAACCGGGGCAACTCGGGCGGGCCGCTGTTCAACATGGATGGCGATGTTGTCGGCGTGAACACCGCGATCCTGTCGCCCAATGGCGGCTCCATCGGCATTGGTTTTTCGATGGCGTCGAATGTGGTTGTCAAAGTGGTCGACCAGCTGAAGAAATTCGGCGAGACCCGCCGCGGCTGGCTGGGTGTGAAGATCCAGGATGTGGATGCGGATCTGGCTGAGGCGATCGGCCTGGATAAGGCCCGCGGCGCGCTGGTGACAGACGTGCCCGAGGGCCCCGCCAAAGAGGCCGGTGTGCTGGCCGGCGACGTGATTGTCAGCTTTGACGGCGGCGATGTGAAGGATACCCGCGGGTTGGTACGCCAGGTCGGCAATGCCGAGGTTGGCAAGACCGTGCGGCTGGTGGTGTACCGCGAGGGCAAGACAGAAACGCTGCGGGTGACTTTGGGCCGCCGCGAAGATGCCGAGCGCAGCCCCGCCGGTCAGCAGAACGGTGACGGTGAACCCGGCCAGACCGAAAAGGAACTGCTGGGCCTGTCGGTCGGAGTTCTGACGGATCAGATGCGCGGTGAGCTGAATGTGGGCGAAGATGTCGAAGGGCTGGCCATTCTGTCCGTGGATGAGACATCGGAGGCCTGGGAAAAAGGCCTGCGCGCCGGCGATGTGATCACCGAGGCGGGCCAGCAGAAGGTCACCTCGATCAGCGAGCTGGAGGCCCGCGTTGCCGAAGCCAAGGAGGCGGGCCGCAAGTCGCTGCTTCTGCTGGTACGCCGCGGCGGCGAGCCGCGTTTTGTGGCGCTGAACCTGGCGAAGTAACGACCTGAAGACAGGTCGTGTCCAAACTGCCAAAGGCCGGGCTCTTTGCCCGGCCTTTGATCATTCCTGCAAAGGGTTATGCCCGTTTCATGAACAACAGGCCGCGGCTGTCCTGTTCGGTGTGCCATACACTTGGGTCGGCAGCAAAGATCCGGCGGAAATCTTCAAGGTTGGGTTTTTCGTCGGATATCAGCACCCAGCCGCCGG
>NZ_JAKFZM010000077.1:0-11831 GCF_021654205.1 Leisingera sp. MMG026
TCCGCATGTCCACATGATCGTACCGGGCGGTGGCCTGTCTGCCGATGGCACCGGTTGGGTCGCCTGCCGCAGGAATTTCTTCCTCTCTGTCCGGTGCTGTCCCGCCTCTACCGGCGCCTCATCCTGGACGGGCTGGCCCGGCTGCACAAAGCCGGGAAGCTGCATTTCTTCGGCGATCATGCCGGGCTTGTCGATCGCGCGGCCTTCGACGCTTTCCTGCGACCGCTGCGCAAGATCGATTGGGTTGTGTATGCCAAGGAGCCCTTCGCCGGACCCGGGGCCGTGCTGGCATACCTGTCGCGCTACACCCACCGTGTCGCGATCTCCAACAGCCGCCTGATCCGCATGGACAGCCGGAGCGTCACCTTCCGCGTCAAGGATTACCGCGTCAACGGTCCCGGGCGGCATACCACCATGACCCTCAAGACCGGCGAGTTCATCCGCCGGTTCCTGATCCATGTCCTGCCCAAGGGGCAGCATCGCATCCGCCACTACGGCTTCTTCGGGAATGGCAACCGTGCAGCCAACATCGCCAGGATCAAGGAACTGCTCGGGGCCGAAACATCAGATCAGGGTCACGCTCGCGATGACAATATCGATGCATCCGATGCACTTGCCCGCGTCCTCGCGCTGCCATGCCCCTGCTGCGGCGGGCGGTTGGTCATCGTCGAAACCATGGCGCCAGAACGGCGCCCCAGAGCGCCGCCAGGAACAGCGAGGGCTTCTGCATGACACGCGCGCCAAAAACCGGAAGTCCAATCTCAACCGCGCTCAAAACCGGTTGCGACCCCACCGGCATGGCCGGAACCCAGATGCCCGTGGTTCAGAAGGTCACGAAAACCGCAGGATACAACGCATGTTGACCAAAGCCCGCAAAACCTATGCTGAAGCCGCTTGCAAGAGTGCTGCCGCCTCATCCAGCTCCGCAAAATCCAAGGCAAACAACCGGCTCAAATCCCCATAGACCTGGGGTGGTCCGCCCAATCCCAACCCCGCGATTTCCCGCTTGAGCGCTTCTCCGACCCGGCCCACTGCTGCGGCGCGAGCGCAGGTCTGGTCCGGATTGGCAAACGGCACGTGCCGCCCGCCAACTTGGTTCAAATGTCGATTTGCTCGGCGATGCTCAGCGCATCTTCAAGTTCGACGCCAGCGGATGGATGGCAAAGGCCGGTTCCTCCCCTCTCGGGACATTGCTTCGCACTGCCCTGCAGGGCAGTGGATCAACATCTTCGTGGAACGTCTGTGGCGGAGCCTGAACGTCTACTTGCATGGTGAGCGTCCGATGAACCCGACCTCACGCGTCGTTTCTCGGTGATCTAAGTGTCCACTTAGCTAAATGGACACTTAGGGGTCAGTTATGAGTAATCGCAAAAAACGCTGGAAGTGGTTTGATGAGGAAAAGCGGGAGATCTGCCAGCAGGCCGTTCTTCCAGGGGCATCGGTTGCACAGATTGCGCGGCGTTATTGCGCCAATGCCAATATGATCCACAACTGGTTGAAGGATCCGCGCTTTGCACCGGATGCGGAAGATCTTGCCATGCCTGCGGATGCGCCTTTCATCGAATTGGATGTGTCGGCCGCAGCCTCCCATCCAGTTCCGGATGTTGTTGCCACGCCAGCCACAGTTCTTTCCGCAAACAAGGTTGATATTACGCTGTCCGATGGGCGGCGCGTGTTGATCGAAGGGCCAATGCCGCTTGGGTCCATCATTGGTTTGGTACAGGGCTTAATGGCTTGATCCCGGTTCCTAGCAATACGCGCGTCTGGCTGGCGGCAGGTGTCACGGACATGCGGCTCGGGGATCTGCTCAAGATCATTTGGTGGGGCGCGCAAGGTGCCTGCCTGTTCAGCAAGCGGCTGGAGAAGGGAAGGTTCGTGTGGCCCGCTGCAAAGGATGGAAAGATCAGTGTGACACCAGCGCAATTGTCGATGCTGCTGGAAGGGATCGACTGGCGGATGCCACAGAAGACCTGGCGACCATTGCAGGTCGGTTAAGTCAATAAATACACGGCTTTGACCGCTTTCGGGATTCACGTTCTGTCCCTGATCCAGTATATGATTGGCGATGATCAAGGACCTCGATATCACGCCAGACGATCCCGCAGAGCTGCGGGCTGTGAACCGGCTGCTGGCCGATGAGGTCAAATCCCAGGCGCTCTTGATCGAGAAGCTGAAGCATCAATTAGCGGGGCAAAGCCGCCATCGTTTTGGTGTACGATCAGAGAACTTGGATCAGCTCAATCTGACCTTTGAAGCAGATGAGAAGATCGCTGAGGTGGCGGAGGAACAGGCCAGGACCAAACCATCATCCGGTGAAGATGGGGTGCCGCGCCAACACAGCCGTAAGCCGCTGCCTGATCATCTGGACCGGCATGACGAAGTGCTGTCGCCCGGCGAAGACTGCGCCCGCTGCGGCGGCAAGCTGAAGACACTCAGTGAGGATGTCACCGAAGAACTGGAATACGTCCCCGGTCGCTTCGTTGTGAACTGGATCGTTCGTCCCCGCAAGGCATGCTCGGACTGTGACGCGATTGTGCAATCGCCACTTCCATCGCGCCCCATCGAGCGCGGGCGGCCCGGCCCCGGCCTGTTGGCGCATGTGCTGGTCAGCAAGTATGCCGATCATCTGCCGTTGTATCGACGAGCCAAATCTATGCTCGCGAAGGGATCGACCTGGATCGTTCGACCATGGCTGATTGGGTGGGCCGTTCAACGGCGCTCTTGGAACCCCTGGCCGACGAGATCGGGCGGATCGTCCGGCGCGGTGGGGCTCTCTTTGCTGACGATACGCCAGTGAAGATGCAGGCTCCCGGTCAGAAGAAGACCAAAACCGCGCGGGTCTGGACCTATGTGCGCGATGAGCGGCCCTGGTCGGGAGCATCACCGCCTTGTGCATGGTATCAGTTCACAATTGATCGCAAAGGTGAGCATCCCGTTAGTCATCTCTCAGGTTACAAGGGCTGGGTTCATGCTGACGGCTACTCTGGCTTCAATGGTCTGTTTGGTGAGGGCAAGGCCGATGAGATGGCCTGCATGGCCCATGTCAGACGCAAGTTCGTGGATGTCTTTGCGTCCCAAGGTAATGCCATCGCCGAGGAGGCCATCCGCCGGATTGCGGAACTCTATGCAGTGGAGAAAGACGGGCGCGGCAAAGCGCCCGATGAGCGCGTTGCGCTGAGACAGTCGCGATCAAAACCGATCTTCGATGACCTGGAAGAATGGCTGCATGCGCAACTGCCCAAAATCTCGGGCAAGTCGCCACTGGCCCAGGCTGTCAGGTACGCCCTTGGCCGGATACCAAAGGCGCGGCCATACCTTGATAACGGCCACCTTGCGTTGGACAACAACACAGCCGAGCGTGCGGTCAAGCCTGTGGCCATCGGCCGGAAGAACTGGATGTTCGCAGGCTCTGAAGGCGGCGGAAAAGCCATGGCCATCGCCTTCACCCTCATCGAAACGGCAAAAGTCAACGACGTCGATCCTCAGACTTGGCTAACATGGGTTCTCGCCCAAATTGCAGACCACAAAATCACACGCCTCGACGAGCTCCTACCCTGGCGTTACGCTGCCAAAGCAGCGTAACAGGCCAAGCCCTGCCGGAACAGGTCGGGTTCAACGGGCAGGCACATACCAGTTTCCCCTGCTTCGCCAGCGCGCGCCAGGCCGACAGCTGGTTTGGCAACACCCCATACCGCGCCGCCACCCCATTCACCGTCGCTCCTGGCTCAAGCGTTTCCGAAACAGCCTGCGCCTTCACAGCATCCGGCCACCGACGGTAACCTGACGAATAAATCTCGACGCCCAACGATTTGAGAAACGAATTTGTAGCACACATTGCGAAACGCACTCCCCACTATGAGATGGGCGATATCTCGCAGTACCAAAGCAACCCTACAATGTGTGCCAGGCACAACGCTTACCTTGCATGCTTGGGAGACCGGATCGGAAGCCAAAACGGGTGTCGGCAGATGGATCGAGTTCTATAACCGGAAACGCCCACATTCCGACCTTGGCGGCAAACCTCCCGCCACGGTCTATTGGCTGAGAAATAATGAACCCCAAACCAATCAGCAGGAGCAGAAAGTAGCTTAAACTACGCCAGATCCTGTCCAAACATTGGGAAGTAGCTCAGACCACAGATTTTCGGGCTGCCCGTGTTTTATGGTCTAAGCGTTCTTGTCAGAACGAGCGTCTTCCTCATCGCCAATGAATCTTGTGAATGTTTGAAGCGTCCCGGTTTCGTCGCAGACGATCTTGATCACAATTAAGATCGGCAGAGCAATCACCATCCCCATGACCGACCAAATCCACGCAAAGAACGCGACAGACAGGAAAACAACTGTTGTGTTCAGCCTCATCCGGCGGGAGATGACGAGTGGAGTAATGAGCTGCCCTTCGATGGATGTAAGCAAGACATATGTCGCAAATACCCCGGCGGCGGCCCATGTCCCGTCAAGACTGACGAACGCGACGGCTGCAGCAATGCTAGCCCCCATGAGCCCGCCCAGAAACGGAACAAAGTTCAGGCCGAAGGCTGTGAACCCGAATATCAGTGCGTTGGGCAGCCCCCATAGATGCATCGCGATGGCAATGGCGACACCCAGGCCCGCGTTGATGATTGTAATTCCACCCAGATAGTAGCCCAATCGATCTTCGACCGCATAGAGGACCTCCACTGCGCGCCGCTTGTCACTGAACCTGTTGAAGCTCTGCACTGTCTTGGTCAAAAACATGTCACCGGAGGCGACCAAGAAAAACAATAGAAGGAGAGCGAACGCAATCCGGCTCAAGAAGCCCGGAGCCATGCTGAAAATCGTTGCTGCGACACCTGTGTTCGAAACCACTTCGACGGCAACAGTATCCGCATCCTGGTCCGCCATGATCTCTTCCGCAGCGTCTGCAGCATCATTAATCGCTTCCAGAGCGCCGCCTGACGCCGTTAACTTTTGCTTGATCTCTTCCATCAGCGACGGAAGATCTTCAATGAACTGCGCAGCAGGGCTGCTGAGTTGGACCAGCAGGATAACGATGATCACCGCCAGCAGAACCGTAAACAAGGCGGCAGAGAGCACTGGCGGCACACCGGCCTGGCCCAGCCAGCGGCGGGGCCTGTTCAGGACAAAATAACCCAACACCGCTGTTATGACTGGAACCAGGAAATCGCTGGCAGATACCAGGGCTTGCAGCAGTAAAAGGCCAAAAATACCCATAATTGGAAATTCGAGACGCTTAAAACCGGGCGTTTCTGCGGGTTCAACAGTGTCAGATCCGGCAGGCTGTTCATCGTTGTCCATTGTTTACCCTCCTGCCCTCTTCGAGGAACACGGTGGCGATCATCGGGAAATGATCCGAACCAAAGCTCTCCAGCCGTGAAAAAGAGACGAGACCGACGTCATTTGTTACAAAAAGCTGATCAATGGGCAGGCGCATGAATGGGTAATCGGCGTGAAAGCTGGAGATCATTCCACGGCCGACACGCGGCTCAGCAAAATTGCCGTAGCGTTTGAAACGCTTGGTTGTCCAGGACCAAGCCACATCGTTAAAGTCGCCCATGCAAATAGTGGGGCGATCCGATGATGAGGTCATCAGAGCCGCGTTCTTGATCTGCCTGTCCCGGGTCTCTGTATCGTTGCCCGGAACCGGTGGTCGCGGGTGCAGGCCAATAAAGTTGAATTCAGGCCCGTTCGGAGCGCGCAAGACGGCCTTGACCGCAGGCGTATCATCATCGGCGGGCCACAGAAATTCCGCGCTGACAACATCCAGACGGGTCGCGAAAATGAGGCCATAGTGATCGTCCGCCACATGCGATTTGACGGTATTGTAGCGTGCCAAAACACCTTGCAGTGCCTTTGCCCAAGCGGCGTCGGTTTCCATCAGCAGCAACACGTCGGGATCTTCGCGATTTATAATCCCGACCAGATCATCGTAGCGGGTATTCTCCATCAGCACATTAACCGCAAGCATATTCACTTCCTCAGCTGCAGAGGGTGCAGGCGACAGATCGACCTCGGTTGATGCCAAGGGCGTGTAAGGAAAGATCTGCACCGCTTGATAGGCAAACGCGGTTGCCAGCGCCCCCAATAGGATTGGTTTGAATTGTACGGGAAAAGGCAAAGTTGCCGCGCTAAGGATCACTGCAGCAATTGCGATATGCAGACGTGGAAAATCCCACATCCGTATCCACCACTGCACGCTGTTTGTCAGTGGCAATGCTGTCACTACCAGAACAGCAATCGCAAGCGACCAGAAAAGAGCACTCAACATTTAACTGATACGTTCATTGCTTCCCGGCTGCCTCTCCCAAATTGTCTGCTTTTTCGGCATCCCGGTGGCCCATCGGCTCATCTTGGCCCTGTGTGGTATCCGAGCGCGTCTGTGCTTCCAGTTCCGCGTTCAGCTCCGCACCCATCAGGATGATAAACGCCGAGATCCAGAACCACATCAACAACACAATGACCCCTGCCAACGTCCCGAAGCTCTCGTTGTATGATCCAAAGTTGCTGACATAAAATGCAAAGCCGGCCGAAGCCAAAACCCAAAGCACACAGCCAGCCACGGCGCCCACCGAGGCCCATTTCCACTCGGGCTCGTCTCTGGATGGCGCATAGCGGTACAGCAGCGAAAGCCCGAAGATCGACAGCGCAAGAAGGATGATCCAGAAACCAATGGTGATGATTGTCTCAACAAAGGTGCCCAGATCCACAAACGCAAGCACAGCCGGGAGGCCCAGCATCGACAGCAACGCGATCAGCAGCCCGGTCATAAGAATGATCGTTAGCGCGAACGTCACCAGCTTGAGCTTGATAAAGCCGCGTTCCTCTTGTTCATCGTATGCGACGTTTATGCCTTCCATCAGGCTCGCCATGCCTTTGGACGCGGAATAGAGCGCCACCAGAACACCAAAGGCGGCGGCCAGCCCCAAACCGCCCTCACGAGAGCCCGCCACAGCGGCTGCCTGTTTGGTAACGATCGCTATCACCTCTTCGGGCACTATTCCGGACAACGCCTGCAGCTGCTCTACAATTGCGCTTGGTTCAACCAGCAGGCCGCTGATGGCAACCAATGCTGTGATTGCGGGAAACAGCGCCAGCAAGCCATAGAAGGCAACACCGGCAGCGATAAGCCCTACCCGGTCTTCTGCGACTTCATCCTTCACGCGAAATGCAATGTCCTTCCAGCCAGCGGCCGGAACGCCGGCAGGTGTTTCAGCGGTGCGGCCACGTGCCATAGCTTGCCCTCTTCCAGTTTGTTCAATAGGGGCCAATCTCGCCCCCTATTCGTATCTCAGGTACCGGGCCTACCAAGTTTCTCGTCCTTGGCAAAGGAGTTGAGCCTTATCTACAACGCGTTTGGCGGCTGATTTGGCCTTGCCCCCAACCGCTTCAACAGCGGATTTGCCACCGGGCGCGCCTGGATCGAGATCAACCTTGGTTTCAGAGGCAATATCCTTGACCTCATCCTTAACAGATTTTGCAACGGACATCGCCTTGGATTTTTCTTCCTCGGAGTTGCGTTCTGCCTGATCAAAGAGAGTGCCGCTCTGCGCGCCCATCATATCATCTTCGGTTTTTGTCCGGGGCAGCGCACCGCCCAGCGCGGCACCGGCAGCAAGCGCGAGCGCACCCGCCATCAGCGGTTGGCGGTTGGCGGTCGTAGAAAACCGCGGCTGCATCTGCGCCATCGTTCATCGAACGCAACGCAGAGTTCCGCATCTCGATTGCTTTGCGGCGTGCTGTGATGACCCGTTGCCGGGCCTCTTGCGTCATCGCCTCTGTCCCTCGGCAATGCGGCTGCCCGCTGCTGCCACCCCGTCACGCGCGGTCTGCAGGCTGCTGGCGGCAGACGTTCTGGCAGGTACAGCGGTGTCTGAAACTGAAGACCCGGCGCGCGATGCGCCATCAACAACTGAGGACACACCTGCTTTGCCAGACGCTCCGGCTTGCGCAGCCTTGTCTTAGACACTGCCGGCGCCGCCAGACAACCTCTCGCCAATGGATGCGCCCTTGTCATGGCTTTCATCCCGCGCCCATGACGGCGTATTGTCATGCTGCAGCGCATAGGAAGATGGCGGTGTATAGGAGCGGTGCTGTTCCCGTCGGGAGCGGCGGAAATCACGTTCAGCACTGCTTCAGCCTTCATCCTCATATGAACGCGAAGCTGCTGCCGGTCTTTGCTGGCCTCCAAACATCATCCAGGCCAGGCCAATACCGGTTAGCGCCAGCGGGATCGCATTTGCATTGACCTGATTGGAGATGGAGCGCCCCATATCGCGGCCATGTTCGCGAAATTGTTCGCTGATCTGACGAACGACAGTGTCGATAGAGAACTTATCCTGCAAATCCTCGAGATTTGACGTAAGATCCGAACGCAGTTCTTCGATCTCTCGTTCGTTTTCCTTCGGGCTGCGGGTATCATTTGTCATCGTATGCGTCATTTACGGCCGCTGCATCACGTTGGACGTTTTTGACCGTCCGTGTCGGCGCAAGGCTTGAGAATCTAAGGTCATTGAGGCCTTTACTGATCAAGACAAATGCCAGCCCCCAAACAGAGCGTCGATGATCAAAGCGGCCCAGCCCGTATCAATTCCGGCTTCGATCAAGGCCGCAACGAGGGCTGCCGCGAGCACATTGAGGGCGGCCAAGGCAATGATAGCAGCTCCCGCAATCACCCCCTGCGCAAGCATACGTGACCATGACTTGGAAAATCGCAGCATAGGGTCAATAATCAATCTGTCCGGAAATCGGGACGAACTCCACGACCCTCGCATCAGGCGCAGTGACTGCTCTGCTGCGAGTGCGAAGCACTTGGGTCATTGTTCCGAAAGCAGCAATCCAGCAGGAGGTGGCGGCCCCGGCTGCGGCAAGGGTTTTCTGCCAGGAAACGCCGAGGAACATTGCCGCGAGTTCCAACTTTCTGGATTGTTTTTTTGCTGAGCTTGGCAACCCAGCCGTGCCGAACTCCGCCCCCACCACCACAGATCACTTTACAACTTCAATAACTGTGTAGGAATTGGTCTGGTGGATGTTCGGCAGCCTGTTGATTTTGTCCCCCAGAACCTGGCGGAAATGCGAGATGTCCCGGGTGCGGATTGTCAGAAGGTAGTCAAATGAACCGGCGATCATCAGGCAGCTTTCAATTTCAGGAACTAGGGCCGCAGCCGCGTTAAACGCATCAAGCGAATTATCACCGCCAGTTGCCGCAAGTGAAACCTGCACAACAGTCAAATGGCCCAGTCCCTGCTTTTCCTTGTTCAAAACTGCCCGGTAACCGCTGATATAGCCGGATTTCTCCAGGCGCTTGACCCTGTCTGAACAGGGGGTATTGGTCAGGTTCACCCGCTGAGACAGCTCGACAATCGAAAGTCTCCCGTCAGATTCCAGTTCTTCCAGGATCCGATTGTCAATCTTATCCAAATCCCTGCCCATCAGTGATATTCCCTGTTCTTCGGCTGTATGCAGGCAACATTTCCTGCACAAATGCTGACAACATGCCCAATTGCTAGTGAATATCACTGATACTGATCCTGGGGATCAAGGGTGTCAATCAATTGCATCCCGCCTGCCTCAATCCAGGAGCAGCCGCGCTCCAAGTCAAAAAACACTGCACACGGAGGAAATAATGACTGTCAAAATCGTCATAGGGCTTGACGGGACAGATACCGGTGAACGCGCACTCACTTTTGCAAAAGACTTGGCGTCGAAAATCGACGCTTGTGAGCTGCTTGCCGTCTATGTCATCGAATGGTCGCCATTTACGTTTCAGACTCCCGAAGAAAACGCTCAGCGCCACAAACGGCGCGAGGAGGAGATCAAACTGGCCAACAGCCGGATTGTCGAACCTGCTGTCACCGCGCTGAAAGAGGCCGGGTTCAAGGCAACCGGTCTGGTGCGGCACGGCGATGTGGCCGAGACCCTGAACAAGATCACAGTCGAAAACGGCGGGTCGCAGATCATCGTTGGCCGGGTCTCTTCGGACGGATTTGCCAAACGCATTTTCGGCAGCTCGACGCAGAACCTCGTGATGCACGCCGATGTGCCTGTCACGGTTGTAGGATAGGGGCAAGATCATGAAAATGACCAAACTCTGGCTGGCCGCAGCCGCGGCCTTCGCGTCCACCCCGCTTTCCGCTCAGGAGGCGATGGGTATTGACGAAAAGGTCAATCAGGTCTTTGCGGATCTGACCGGCCCCTTTGTAGGGCTGATCTTTGCACCGTTTCCAGGCACCAGCTTTCCCTGGATTGTAATGTGGCTGGTCATAGCTGCCAGCATCTTCACCCTATACTTCGGCTTTGTTCAGTTCCGCTTCTTCAAACATTCTGTCCAGCTGGTCAAAGGCGACTTCTCTGACCCCAACGATGCGGGCGAAGTGAGCCATTTCCAGGCGCTGGCCACCGCTCTTTCCGGCACGGTCGGCCTTGGCAACATTGCAGGGGTCGCGGTTGCCGTTGGAATCGGCGGGCCTGGTGCGACGTTCTGGATGATCCTTGCGGGTCTTTTGGGCATGGCATCCAAGTTCACCGAATGCACCCTAGGTGTGAAATACCGTAACGAATACTCTGACGGGACCGTCTCTGGCGGACCAATGTACTATATCTCCAAGGGCTTCAAAGAACTCGGCCTGCCGGGCGGACGGTTCTTGGCGATCATGTTCTCGGTCTTCTGCATCCTTGGTGCGCTAGGCGGCGGCAATATGTTCCAGGCGAACCAGGCACATGCTCAGATATCCGGCATCGTCGGAGACTATCCGGGCTGGATCACCGGGCTCGTTTTTGCTGGCATTGTCTTTGCCGTGATCATTGGCGGCATCAAATCCATTGCCAATGTGACAGAAAAGGTCGTGCCCTTTATGGGGATCCTCTATGTCGGCGCCGCACTGGTCATTCTGGCGGTGAACTATGACAAGATCGGCTGGGCTTTCGGCCAGATTTTTGACGGCGCCTTTACCGGTCTTGGCGTGGCAGGCGGCATGGTTGGCGCGCTGATCCAGGGCTTCAAACGAGCGGCGTTTTCAAACGAGGCTGGTGTCGGTTCGGCGGCGATCGCGCACTCTGCGGTAAAAACCAAGGAACCGATCACCGAAGGTTTTGTGTCCCTGCTCGAGCCGCTGATTGATACTGTTGTCATCTGTACCATGACGGCGCTGGTGATCGTCATCTCGCAGCAGCTGCTTATCGATCCGGCGACGGGCAACTACATGCTGAACGAAGCGGGCACAGCCATTGCAACTGTCGATGGCAACTCCGGTGTTGCGCTGACCTCCGCCGCTTTTGCCTCCGGCATCAGCTGGTTCCCCTATGTCTTGGCTATCGCAGTTGTGCTCTTCGCCTTCTCGACGATGATTTCCTGGAGCTACTACGGGTTGAAGGCTTGGACTTACTTGTTTGGCGAAAGCAAACTGGCGGAGCTGACCTTCAAGATCATCTTCTGCATCTTCATCGTGATTGGTGCAGCAGCAAGCCTGGGTCCGGTCATCGACTTCTCTGATGCAGCGATCTTTGCCATGGCTGTGGTCAACATCTTCTGCCTCTACTTCTTGATGAAACTGGTGAAAAAGGAACTCTTTTCCTACACCGCTCGCTTGAAAGGTGGCGAGCTGAAGAAATTCACGTCCTAAGCCCTGAACTCCGGCGCAATCCAATTGCGCCGGAGTTTTTCCTGAGGCCCTTGGCTTACGTCCACTCTGCCGGGCGGTTGATTTCTAAAAGGCCAGACGGCCTCGCGATCCCCCGGCCTGGCCTTTGAAGGCTAGATTAGTGTCTTTAGATGCAGGTTGCTGACCCAGTGGCCGCATCGGGCTGGGTGCAGCCGATCCGCCCCATGCGGTCCGATCT
>NZ_JAKFZM010000078.1:0-11706 GCF_021654205.1 Leisingera sp. MMG026
GCACGTCAACACCACAAGCAACGATCGTGTCCGGCGCAAAGTCTATGCGCGCGTGGTTACGGCGCTGGATTGGTATCGGCAGTCATTCAGCGCCCGAGTGACGGATGATGAAGCAGTCGTGGCACTTGCAGTCGCATTCGAAACGCTGCTGACTGATGCTTATGCGCCGGGCGTCTCGGCGAGGGTTCTGAAACGGCTCCGAATCTGTCTCAAAAATAAGCATGGGATCGACAATTATATCGATGCAGTGAAGTCGATCATGGAAGCTCGGGGAGAGATTGTCCACAATGGATCGACCATCAAAGAAGCTGCTGTTATTAAGGCGCAAGCCGCGTTTGCCTTATGTTTCGAAAATGTTGCAGGCCGTTTACCAAATCTCGGCCAAAGTCTCGATCGACCTGTCGGACAGATATTAGGAGATGTTTGAAGCCGATGTTCCAGGGGGGGCGCTTTTCTTTTTTGTGTGCGATTCTCCGGCTAAGCCACTCTCAGCCATCTTTTGGGTCTTCTGGGGGTATTCCTGCGTCGCAGAATTCGAACAAGTGCGAAAATCTGTAGAGTGTCGTGACCGAAAAGATGACCGAAGCATATCTTGACCGATGAGTATTCAGCTCTCGAACTGAACTTCATAACTCAACATGTTTTCTGCGGAATACACTTCTGCAATGAAGTTAATTAGGTGATGCCCTGCGACGATGAAGTTCCTTGTTCTGTCTCTCGTGAAAGGTGCCGGAAGCTGCGCTTTATTGCCGTGCGCAACATTATTTCGAAGCTGCGCATAGCCACGCCTCAATAATACTTGCCAAGAAGAAACTTCGACTTCGTCGCTGTCCCATTTCAGCTTACCATCTTCTTTAGCCACCAAAAACTGAGGCACACTTTCTACAAAGATCAGAAATCCCGCGCCGGCAAAGTCAAATTCATTGAAAGGATACATTTCTTCCAATGATTGGCCGACGCGATCCCAGTTGACGCCCGTAATGGTGTTCCGGTCTCCACTCACATGAGCAAATGCTTGGTCGTAGTTGACTAAGAAGAACTCAAATTTGGCGGCTGTGAGCATGAAATTTGCTATTTCTTCATCCAAGACGGCCTCCGACGTTTTCTTTTTCAGTCTACAACTTGAGATTGGTTGGGGCAACTGATTGAGGCCACTGCACTACCGCTCCCTGTGGGGAACCTGCGCCGTGGCATCCGGCTCCGCGCGAATGTCCGCTCAGGGCCGGGAGCCAACGGCACGCCTGGACTAGACCGGTGATTGGCGCACCTGTTAGTCTGACATTATAGGACGCCAAGCAATTTCTTCACGGCCTCTATCACCGCTTCGAGTTTCTCTGGGTTGAGCGCGAGGTAGCCCGTTCCCATCGTAGGGATCGCCCACTTAATCGTGGTATCGACGATCAGATCGCCCTTTCTCAGACACCAAGCGAGGCCCTTTTTAATGCTGTGGCCAGCGCCTCGATAATCTCTTGGAGGCGTTTTGGGTCAGGATGGTCTTTGGCGATTTCAACTTTGAGGTCTTGCACTGGCTGCCGGACGATGCCCAGTTCCTGCGCTACAGGCGCATCGTGGAGCAGTTCGGGCGGCATGTTTCCACCAATGCCGTGCCGGTTGAGAGTCGCGCTTCGCAGTTCGGCCTCGAGCTCTTCAACGCGCTTTTCAAGGTTAAATTTGGCACGGATCTTCTCGATTTCCTTGGCTATAGCCTCGTGCCCGGTTTCCCAGATTGCTTGGTCAATCAGAGCCACCCGCCGTTGTAGTTCCCAAGGCAACGGTTGCCCGTCCACCATTCCAGAGTACCACTCGAGAAAGAAAGCAAGGAAATCCCCCCAATCTTCGCTTTTGCTCGAATGGTACGCTGTCAACTTGTCATAGCTGTTTGCCAAGGCTAGCGGCATAGGCACGCGCGACCAAAGAGGTTGATCAAACAGCTGTGCGGGATGATTATTTTCAAGGAATTTGGCGTCACTGTTTGCCTGGCGGTAAGCGAGTTCGCTCCAATCCACGGTCTCTGTGTCCGCGTCGTCATCGTAGCCTGCAGCTCGCAACAGCACAGATGAACTCAACACAACAGCTGCGATTTCCGGGTTGCCCTCGCCAAGGGTGGAATAATGCGCTGAGAACACCGAGTCAGCGAATGCTGACCACGTATCCGCCGCCGTTGAATAGAAGGCAGAATTCAGGAAGTCTTCTTCTCCATCCAAAACCTCCGCCGCTGCAACGGTGGAGATAATCATGGAACGGAAAACACGCCACAAAAGCTTGAGGATCTCATTTTTACTTTCATCTCCCATCCTTGGAAGAACTCGCAACGCGGCACGTGCCGAGAACGCAACCAGTGCCGGATGCGATTGGGTCTTCAGCCACGCTCTTGCACTGTCCTCATCCGATATTACCAACTTCGCGCTCCTTTAATGACGCCACTTGGTCGCTACGAGCTTAACCAGTTCAGTAATGTTTTGATAGCGAGTGCCTAAATTGGCTCATAGAGGGCAGCAACGATTTGAGAAGTTGCTCTGTTCTTGACTGGCCGAAAACTCTGCCCGCTTGGCAGGCCTTGGCCTGCCGGATCATGCTGCACGATGCCGCCGATGGCCGTTTTGGGGAAGCTGCACAGCAGCGATGACCATCCTGGCCACCGGCAGGATAGGGCCGCCAATACCATTGGTTGCGGGGCGCTAAACCGGGCTGCAAGGAGACCTATTCGAATTGAACCCATTAGCAGCTTATGCAGAAGTTCACCCGTTGAAACTATCGGCGATATCCAACCCTTGTCGCTGCTGTGGCCGAGGCGGCACCAACCCGACCCCTAACACCATCAGTCCTAAGGAAACGATCAAGGCGGGCGGCGCCGTCTCGTTCAGGAACAATGTGCCGGACAAGAAACCGCCAATTGTCACGAAGTAGGCCACCTGGCTGGCAAAGACCGCGCCGGTCCGGGCAACGATTGCAAAATAGGCCGCGTAGCACAGAACATGCAGCAGGCCGGAGAGGATGAGTGCCGTAAAGGACAGAGAGAGTGTGGCCAGGGCCAGCGGATCGGTGCCGCTGCCAAGGACCAGGGGCAGAGCAAGAAGGCAAGACAGGCCGGACGCATAGAACAGTGTTTCGACAGGGTCGAAGCGGTCGCGAGCGCTGGCGGCAATCACGTTGCTCTCAGCCGCGTAGCACAGCCCGGGCAGCAAGGCGATAGCTATGCCCCAGGCTGCCTGCTGACCCAGCAGCGTGAGCGAAATGCCCAGCAGCAGGAGGATGGACGCGGCGCCTAGGAGCAGACCGGAGCCGCACCGGAGACTGAGCGTTTCCCGGCCCAGGCCGAGGGCGATCATGTAGGCTGCCATCGGGGTGACAGCGATGCCGATGGACATCATGTTCGCCTGCACCATGCTGACGGCCGCAAAGCTCAGTCCGTGCGGCAGCAGCGTACCCAGCGACGCAACAATGAAATAGAGACCCCATTGCGGCCTGGCCCCTCTGCGCTGCCCTTTCAGCCGCCGGGAAGACTGCCAGGTCAGCAGCAGGGCAAACCCGGCCAGCTGCTGCCAAAAGACCAGGTCAGCAGTGGAATGCCCGCCCGCCACGGCAAGCTTGTTTAGAGGTATGGTTGCTCCCCAGGCCAGCCCCAGGAAGATCAGAGACAGTGTCCAGCGCATCGTGGTTTCCTCCTTAAACACATCAATCATTAAGATGCAGGCTGCTGCCTGCCTGGCGGTGAGCGGCGGGATGGTTCAGGGCGCAGAGGCCGCTGAGGTGATCCAGGATGAGGGGTTCCGGGCTGCGCGACCGGATGAGCAGGCCGAGAGTGTACATGCCATTGGCCAGTAGCCCCGCCTTTGCGCGGCGCGCGGGTTCCGTGTCCTCAGGTGCTGACCGCTGCAAGAACCTGGCAAATCCCTGCGACAGCATCTGGCGGTTGCGGGCTGCCAGTTCGGCAGCCTTCTCATCGGTAGCGGACATTTCGACCATGCTGTTGCAAACGAAGCAGCCCAGCGGCTCGCCGCCTGGGGTCAGCCGCGCTCTTGCGCCCTGCAAGGCCCTGCGCAGCCCTTCGGGGCTGGCGCCGGCTCGGGCAATACCGCGGGCCAGCGGGGCGGTTACGTCCCGGTTGTAGCGCTCAAAAGCGGCCAAGTATAAGCCGTGTTTGGAGCCGAAGACCGAATAGAGACCGTAGCTGTTGACACCGGTGCCGGCGATCAGATCCTGCAGAGAGGCATCATGGTAGCCTTTGCGCCAGAACACCTTGAGCGCAGCTTCCACGGCATCGTCCGGGTCGAATTCCTTGTGCCTTCCCATGGGGCTCTTCCTGTTGCTTGAGGCCGCGGCGGGCAAAGAGCGCCTGCCGCGGCTGCGGGGTTACCACTTTTCCGCAAAGGGGCGGATTGTGGTCTCAAAGGACCAGGTGGTCCGGTGCTGGTGGGTGAGGTGATAGATCTCCGCGGCGATGCCGTCGGGATGGGCGAAGAAATCCTCCCGCGCATGCGGCCAGTCTGCGGGCGGCACCAGCCAGCTGGGGCGCTCTGCGTCGCTGGCGCCCAGCCAGGTCACGTCGATGGCGGCATCCACCGACAGGTAGCAAACGTGGATACCTTCCGGGCCCAGGTCCCGCGCCAGCGCCTCGCACAGATTGCGCTGTGCGGCCTTTGACGGGGCAAAAAGCGCGTAGTTCGGCACGCCGCGGTGCGACGCGGTGTTGCCGGTGGCCAGGATTGCCCCGCCGCCGCTGGCGGCCATCTTGTCCGCAAAGAAGCGGGCAAAGACCAGCAAGGCAGTGGTGTTGACCCGGAAGTTCCCTTCGATCTCCAGCGGATCCAGCTCGCGGAACCGGCCAAAACTGTGCGACACCGCATTATGCACCAGCACCCGGGGCACACCCATTTCCGCCTCGATCCTGGTCAGGCAGGTTTCGAAGGCCGGCAGATCGGAGATGTCGCAGGCATAAGCCTGCGCGCCGGGATGCTGGTCTGCCAGCGCCTGCAGTCGGTCCGCGTTGCGGGCGATCATGGCTACCTTGTAGCCTTGCGAGATGAACTTGCGCACCGTGGCGCTGCCGGTGGCGTCGCCGACGCCGGTAATGATGCAGAGAGGCCCGGCCATGGTCAGGCCCACTGTTTCTTGCGGATTTCGGTATAGGGCGCGCCGTATTTTCCGTTCTCCTCACCGGCGGTGATGACGGTCATGATCGCGGGGTCGTACTCGTAGGTCCGGATCCACTGGCGGTCGCCCTTTTCCATCAGCATGTGAGAATGGTTCGAACGCGCACGGCGTGTGTATTCCACCTCCACCATCCTGCATGACTGGCCGCCAAAGCCATAAGAATATTCATCGGCGCCGGGCTGCACAAAGCGGGCATGATACAGTTTCCAATACTGGCCGTCGTGTTTGTAGATGGCGAAGGTCATTTCGTGGGTGTCGTACTGCCAGTGCCAGGTGTTGTCCTGGTAGATCTTTTCCCAATCTGCCAGCAGGCTGCCGTCCCGGAACGAATGGCCTTCGATTTTCCAGCCCAGAGTGTCGGTCATTTTCGTGTCTCCTTAAGTTTTCACATCGATCATTATGAAAAGGCGGAAGCATGTCCCGCTCGCCGCAGCGGGTTCCTTAAGGCCGCCGCCGTTATCCGGTCTTTTGTGCGGGTGCGGAGTTCGTCCGGGGTGTTTCCCAATTGAACAGGGTTGAAACCGCAGCAAGGTCCTGCACGCCCAGCCCGGTCAGGCTGCAAACGATGACTTGGCGTCCGCTGTTGCGCAGCCGGTCATTGTTGGCCCAGGCAGCGCCCAATTCCTGCATCCCAAATTCTGCCTCCGTCAGGCCAGAAGACAGGGCGCGGGCTGCGTTGCCATAGGCGCGGGCCTGCCCGAGGCTGTCGGTGAAGACCTTGTCGGCCCGGGCGAACAAAGCGGGGGGCAGCTCGCATTTGGTTTCATCATCAGCGCCGACGCTGATCACGGTCTGTCCGGGCTTTACATCTTCTGCCTGAAACAATGGTGCTGTCGCGGCGGTAGCGCAGACAACCAACCGGGCTCCACGCATCGCTTCGGCAGTGCTGTCGGCGGTGGAGATCCGGCTTGCCGGAAACCCGGCCTGCAGGAAAGCTGATAGCGATCTGGCTGCCTCAGGCCGACGGGCCCAGATGCGGAGGCTGCGGATTTCCCGCAATTGCGCCAGCGCCTGGATCTGATGGCGCGCCTGGGTGCCGGCACCCAGCAGCGCCGCATCCACCGGGCCGGCGGAAAGGCAGCTGTGCGCGGCCAAAGCGCCGGCAGCGCCGGTCCGGTAGTCGGAAATCAGGTGGCCGTCGTGCAGCAGCGCAAGCGGCTGGCAGGTCTTGGAGCAGCAGGCAAGGATCAGCCCGCTATGGCCGCTGCCGGTGTCTGCTTTCAGGCATTCCGACCAGCCCGAGAGCTTGACGGTGAAAATGGGGGCGCCAGGCAGAACTGCGCTTTTGACATGCACATCGGCGCCCGGCGCCGGGAACAGCACCTGAGCCGCCGCGGTGGCTTTGCCTGTGCTGTAGGCAATCATCGCATGGCGCACCGGTGACAGCAGGGCTGCGTGGGACAGCCGGGCGGCGATTTCTTCGCGGGTGATATGGCGCAGTGCAGGCGTCATGGCAGCACCTCGAACCGGCCGGTGCCCAGGATCGAAACCTGACCGCCAACTCGGACAGCGCTGATCCCATCGGGTCCACTTTCGACCTGTACAGAAAGACGGCTGGGGCGGCCTGCATACTGCCCCTGCTTAAGTTCCAACGTGGTGGCCGCGTTCAGCAGCCCGTGTTTATGGGCGTAAGCGCCGATGACGCCTGCGGCGCTGCCGGTTGCAATGTCCTCGATCCGCCCATCGTTGGTCCAATGGCGCCCTTCGGTTTGGCGGACGTCGTACAGGTAAGCAAACTGCGCGCCTACCTCCGCCAGCCGCTGCTCGAGATCCGGGACACGGATGGCCGCCCTGTCCAAGCCCTGCCGGACCGGCACCACCAGATAGCGCAGCCCGGTCGAGACGACTTCCAACGGCAGGTCTGGGGCCAGATCCTCCGGCGCCAGTGAGAAACAGCTGACAAGCTCCCGCGAGGCGGGGCCGTTCAGCTCTGCCAGGTACAGAGGCTTTCCTTGATCCATCCAAACGTCAAACCCGGCCGCACAGCGGGCGGAACGCAGAGTCACTTGGCGGTCTCCCAAGGCAAAGGCGGTCTCAGCCGTTTCTGCGGGCTGCTCCAGGTGATGCAGCACGGCCGCGGCGCCCAGCAAAGGGTGGCCGGCAAACGGCAGCTCCTCTTCCAGATCGAAAACCCGCAGGGTGCGGCTGCCGTTTACGAGGACGGGCCCGGTCAGAAAGACGGACTCAAAGTGCTTGAGCTCCCGGGTCAGTTGCAGCATCTGCCGGCCGTCCAGTGCCCGGGCCTCGGGGAAAACCGCCAAGCTGTTGCCGGAGAACGGGCCGTCCGAGAAAACATCGCATAAGACATAGTGCATGCTGCACCCCCGCTGAACTGAGCATCTGCCTGCTGGCTAGCTCAGAAACAGGGCGCGGGGCGAACCATATGTACATGAGCCCGCCTCATGAACATGGGGATCAGCCCGTACTGAACAGCTTTGATTGCTGTGCGCGGATTGTTGAAATCTCTTCATGAACCCACTGGCGCAACGCCTGATACCCATCGGTGGCGGCATTGGCGGGGGTGGTGACCAGCCAGTAGCGGGCGCGGGATTTCACCGGCTTGCCAACAACTTTCAGGAATCCAGCCTCAAGATCATTTTCCACCAGCAGGCTGCGCCCGAGCGCAATGCCAATGCCGCCAATGGCAGCCTGGATGGCAAGATCGGCACGGGCAAAGGCGTTGATGGAGCGTTCGAACTCAATATCCCAGCCGCGGCCGGCAAAATATTCCTGCCAGCTGAAGCCGGTGCCGTCGCTTTCGCCGAAGCGATCCACCAGAAGCCGGGCGCCGGGCTGGCGGCAATAGTCCTGCAGCGGCACCGGCCCAAGATAGCCGGGCCGGCTGACGGGCAGCAGAACCGCCTGCAGCAGAGGCTCGGAATGCAGCCCGGGATAGGGGCCCAGCCCATAGCGGATTGCCGCCTTGGCCTCGCCTGCGTGCAGGTCGACCAGCCGATCATCCACGTCGACCAGAAGATCCAGCCCGCTGTCCTGAGCGCGCTGCAGGGCGGGCACAACCCATTTCATTGCCACTGAGGAAGAAACCGACAGGCGCAGACTGCGGCTGGTCTTGAGGTCATGCAGCCGGGTGAGAGCAGCGCGCCAGGCGCTGCCGCTGTGCTGTGCGGCGTCACACAGGATGCGACCGGCTTCGGTCGGCATGATCCGGCGGGTTGTGCGGTCAAACAGCGGCACCCCTAGCGCTTCCTCCAACGCCTTGATCCTGTGGCTGACTGCCGATTGCTCAATGCCGAGGCGCTCCGCGGCGCGGGTGAAGTTCTGCTCTTCGGCTATTGCCTCCAGCAAGGGCGAGCTCTGGATCAGCCTGGGCAGAAGGGTGTCGGTCTGTTTCATGAATTTGGATCATAGTTATATCAATGTATTCCTGGCAAGGGATGGATCATGCTGACGGCAATTCATGAAAAGGAGCCGAAAGCATGACCCGCATTGAAGCCACAGTCACCGCCCGTATCGTCAATGGCTTTGTCACGCTCAAGGATTGTGGCGATCCTGAACTGCTGGAGGCCGGGCGCGACGGATTAAGCGAAAAGGACCTTAAGCGCCTTGGCGACGGCGGCGGCGCCCGGTCGCAGGCAATCGGCGGCAATCCTGCTGGCGTTGTGCTGGATGCAGACGGCCTCAGCGACGCGCAAATGCTTGAAATTGCACAGAAGGTCGGCCTGTCCGAAACCGCCTTTGTGTCCCGGTCCAAAACTGAAGGGTTCAAACTGGATTTCTTCACCCCGACGCGGCGCATTGCCCATTGCGGCCATGCAACCATCGCCACCTTCAGCTATCTTGCCGAGCTCGGGCGGGTGAGTGAGGGGGAGACTTCGAAAGAGACCGTAGACGGCCCGCGCAAGATTATCATCCGGGATGGCGCCGCCTATATGGAGCAGCTGGCACCGCGGTACGAAGACCCGTCTGACTGGGCGGACCGGGGCGTTCAGGAACAGGATGTGCTGAACGCACTGGGGCTGACGCCGGAGGATCTGGATCCGCGCTTCTCTCCCAAGCTGGCCAATACCGGCAACAGTTTTGTGCTGGTTGCAGTCAAAGACGGTGCCGCGCTCAAGGCGGTAAAACCCGACTTTGCGCAGATCGAGGCCATCAGCGACGCCTTGGATCTGATCGGCTTTTACGTGTTCACGACGGATCCCGGTGCTACCTCTGCTGACGCCACCGCTCGCATGTTTGCGCCGCGTTACGGCATCAGCGAAGAATCGGCCACCGGAATGGCAGCCGGACCGCTGGCCTGCGCGTTGTATGACCACCTCGGCGTGCGCAGGCCAAAGCTGCTGATCGAGCAGGGCCACTTCATGGAGCCCGCTTCGCCCAGCGAGATCACGGTTGAACTGAACCTCGACGCAGGCCGGGTCACCGGGCTGATGGCCGGCGGCTACGGCGCGGTGATGAAGGAGCTGCAGATCAAGCTGGATCACAGCCCGGTACCGGCAGTGGGAGGGGGAAATGATTGATCTTTACGGATGGACCACCGGCAACACCTACAGGGTGCTGATCGCTCTGGAGGAAACTGGGCTGCCTTACCGGGCCGTGCCTGTGAACCTGCGCGAGCGGGATCAGGACAGGCCGGGGTTCCTTGCCCTCAACCCGATGGGCCAGGTGCCGCTGATCATCGACAGCGAAGGCCCTTGCGGCGCCCAGATCACCCTGAGCCAATCCATGGCGATCCTACTGTATCTGGCCGAAAAGTCCGGCCAGTTGCTGCCAGCCGCCCGGGCGGACCGCGCCCACGCGCTTGAAGCCCTGAGCCTAGTGATGACCGACCTGGTGGCTCCTGTCAATTTCGGGCTCAGCCTGGAGCGTGAAGAGGGCAGCAGCGCCGGCCTGGCCTTTGGCGAGGCGCGGGCAACGCGCGCGCTTGCGGCCATTGAGCAGCGGCTCGGCATCTGCAGTTTCCTCGGCGGCACCCGTTTCGGAGCGGCGGACTGTGCCGCTTTCCCCATGATCCACCTGCTGGGCACCGGCCGCCTTCAGGACTTACCGGTCACCCGGCGCTGGTACCGCGAGGCGCAGGAGCGCGCCCCGGTGCAGCGCGCGCTTGCAGCCATTTTCTGACCTGATGAAAGGAGATCAACATGTGTGGCAACCATCAGAACTTCGACGCTTATGCCTTTTCCAAGCAGCCCGGTTTTGACGAAGCGGCGGTGCGAAAGGAATTTGCCAAGGCGGTCCCGCTGAAAACCGTGGTCGTCTATTGCTATGACCCGCGCATCGCCCAAGTGTCGCGGTTGGTGGCCGAAGAGTTCGGCCAGACACACCCCGGGAACATCGTCACCGACGGCAGCGGCAACAAGATCGCTTCGACCACGAATGTCTTCGAGGTTTGCGTGGCCGGCGGCCGGGCCTATGACGCCCTGCGGTCCGTCACAGTGGCGCAGCATCTGTTCGGGATCGAGAACATCGTCATCGTTCACCACACCCATTGCGGCGCCACTTCGTTCACCAAAGAGGGGATCATTGACGCCTACAAGCAGGAACATGATACCGATATTGAACAGCTTTACCCGGCAGAAAGCATTTGCATCAGCGACTACACTGCCTCCCTTGAGCATGATGTCCAACTGATGCGGAACTCCGCCGGAACTCCCAAACACGCCAATATCTACGGTTATATGTACGACATCGACGAGGAAAAGCTGATCAAGGTCACACAATCGCTGGCCGCGTGACTTTTCGGGCCGGCGGCAGAGCTGTCGGCCTGCTGCAGCGCGTAAAGGATATTGCGTTGGCCACTTGCCAAAATTGGAGGCTGGCATGAGAGAACAGGATGTTGAAGACTGGCTGAAGGCCTATGGCAGCGCCTGGATCCAAGGCGACCCGGACGAGGCGGCCGCCCTGTTCACGGTAGCTGCAGAATACCATGAGACCCCGTTCAGCGAACCGCTGACGGGCCGGGATCAAATAAGGCAGTATTGGCAAGAAGGTGCGGCAGACGCGCAGGAAGACGTCAGGTTTTCAGCGCAGATCTGGTCTATTGCAGGGAACACAGCAATTGCAGGATGGCAGGCCGTATTCAGGCGCAAAGCCTCTGGGAGGCTTGTAAAACTGGACGGGGTATTCCGGTTAGTCTTTTCCAGTTCCCGGGACGGCGTGATCTGCAACCGCCTGGAGGAATGGTGGCACCGAAGGGAGAGCTAGAGCTGATTGGCAACGCTCTGGATTTTCAGGCCGCGCTACCTGCCAATGTCTGATATCACGTGCTGCGCTGCAGAGCCGACCACCCCCACTCAATGTCCGCAAAGGGCCGGTCAGGTTCCGAAGCGCGAATACGGTTCGCAACTTTGCAGCGGCGGCTTCCTGCGCTTCCCGGCCCCTGGTGCTGACTGCAGCATTGGAGGCAGCGCGCCAAGGCGGTTCAATGGCCGCATTCAGGAAGTTGGCCAGAATTTTTCGCGCTGGCAGCATCCTGAGCGTGACGTCCTGCACTAATGACCGCTGCGGGCTGGCTCGAGCCGATCACGGGTAGCCAGGAACGCTGTCACGGCGGACAGCCCGGCGCTGCGTCGCCGCAAGGCGGCAGTGAGCCCA
>NZ_JAKFZM010000079.1:0-11053 GCF_021654205.1 Leisingera sp. MMG026
CGAAACCATGACTTGGAGAATTGCCGCATAGGATCAATAATCAAACTGTCCGGAAACAGGGGCGAACTCCAAGCCAAACAAAACCGAATTGCAAGACGAATGCCCCCCTCTCGGCAGATTTGCTGCGCAAATCGCCTGCCGGGCAGCGGATGGCACGTGCGGTCATCCGAAAACCTGAATTCCCGTGCTTTGTCCTGAACTCACAGGTTCGCGTCGCTGATTGGGAGCAGATTTATGGAACCCATCAAGGCCAGCGGCAAGTATCGACGCCGCGATCAAAGGCCGGACACAGGACTGTACTGACCAACCGCGCAGTCAACGCATTTTTTCCCTGCAAAGCAGGCGCCATCCACACAAGGACAAAGCCGCCTTGTGCTTGCGCAGCTATTGCTGACGCCGCATTTGCTCGCTGCAGCGGCAACCTATTGATGCGATGCAATCCGGTGTCGCCATAGCGGTCCTTGAAAGCCAAACTGAAGCGCGGTTTTCAATCTGCCCATTCGCTGGGGCCTGCCTCTGCAGCCGAGAAGCGGGGCAAAGTGTAAGTTTGCGGTATCCGTGTGGTCAACCGTTTCGAACTGGAAACGAGCGGCCTTTCACGCTCAAGAGGAAAAGGCTTCCAAATCCGCAAGATGCACCAACAACAGCAGCAACTATTTTCCCTATGACTGATATGGCGGCTTTGCCAATGAGTGACGGGTAACAACTCTGGTATTAATGCAGATCGACCGGCCTTCCGATTTACCTTCCACAATTGCTGTCAGTTCACACGCTGCCTTTCGTCCCATTTCACGGTGAGGAACATGAACAGTAGTCAGGGCTGGGCTGACGATCTCCGCCAATTCGATGTCATCGAATCCTGTCACCGAAACCTGCTCCGGCACCTGAATTCCTAATCTGTGCGCCTCACGCAGAGCACCAGCCGCCAGCACGTCGTTACCGCACATTACAACTGTCGGGCACGGAGTTAAGGCCATCAGCCGCCCAAAGGCCTCCGCTCCCTTGTCAATTTCGTAAGCGGTCTCGATCAGTGTCAAACTGCCGGTGTCCAGTCCGCTCGCCTCCATCGCCTGCCTGACGCCTTCCACCCGGCCTTGCGCCCGGTCGTTGCCCTGCGTCATGCCGGAGATCATCGCAATCCGCCGGTGGCCGACTGAAATCACGCTGCGCGCCAGTTCGCACATGGCATCTGCGTTTCTGAATCCGACAGACGGCCGCTGCGCCGCCGGATCATAGGACCAAGCAACCAGCGAGGGAACCTGATGGCGATCCAGATACTCGTAGATTTCCGCATCGCGCGCGTGACCGATCAGCAGCAGACCGTCAGCACCGCGCGCAACAAGGGTACGGATTTGTTCACGCTCCACTTCGGGATCATAGGCGGAACTGGAGACCAGCAGCGTATAGCCGCGCTCCCGCAGCTCATCCTGAAAGGCCTGCAGGCCGCGGGCAAAGATCGCGTTGTCCATGGTTGGAATGATCGCCCCGATGGTGAAGCTGCGCTTGGCCGCCATCACCCGGGCCGCGAAATTCGGCGTGTAGCCCAGTGATTCGACAGCCTGCAGGACCCGCTGGCGAGTCGGCTCAATCACCCGTTCCGGCGAGTTCAGGCAACGCGACACCGTCGCGGTCGAAACCCCGGCCTCCCGTGCAACATCGTTAAGTGTCGGAGCTGAGCGGGTTTTTCCCATGTCACGCCTGCCATTCCATTGCCCCTGTCTTATCACAAAATGCCGCCGATGCCATCCACCCATGTAAGCGCTTGCATTATTGATGTAAGCGCTTACAAATGGTGTTGGGATCAAAAATCGGGATCTGCTGATGTTTCTCTTTGCTGCTGCAGCCGTCTTTACCGTGTTCTTTGCCAATGTCGCCCTGGGCGCGTTTGGCAGCGGCGGTTTCCTGAGCGATGTCGGAGAGATGCTGGTTCTGTTTGCGGCGTCAGTCCTGTTCGTTGCCGCGATCCTCAAGCGCGAGGCTGACCACAAGAACAAGAACGGCAGCTGACGGATTTCCAAGGGAGGAAGACAATGACGAATGGCAAGGATGGCCTCAAATCTGCTGAGCGCCGCAATTTTCTGAAACTGGCCTCAGCCGGCTCATTCACCGCAGCGCTGGTGGCGGGTGCAGGCGGTATGCTTTGGTCGTCCGAGGCGGCCGCCCAGACTGCCAAAGAAGAGAAGGAGCGCGAGCGCGCGGCCGAGCACATCATGACCTTGGCGACCGCATACGTGCTGGGTGCCTCGCGCAGCTATCCGATCATGCAGCTGGATCTGAAAGAGAACATCCAGAACGCCACCAACGGCAAGATCTACGTCAAGCTCGCCCCTGGCGGCCAGCTTGGTGCGGGCGGCGCGCTGGTGCAGAAGGTTCAAGGCGGCACAATCCAGGCCGCGCAGCATTCGCTGTCGAACTTCGCGCCCTTTGCCTCCACCGTTGACCTGATCAACATGCCCTATCTTTGCGGCTCCAACCAGCGGTTCACCAATCTGGTGAACTCCGGTTTCTGGAATACCGAGGTCCATCCCAAGGTGGAGGCAAACGGCTTCAAGGCGCTGTTTTATGTCAACATCGACCCCCGCGTGGTCGCGGTGCGCAAAGGCGGCAACGCGGTAATGTCGCCGGGCGACATGGCGGGCGTGAAATTTCGGGTGCCGGGATCAAAGATGCTGCAGCAGTATTACCGCATGGTCGGCGCCAACCCGACGCCGGTGGCCTGGGGCGAGACTCCCTCAGCCATCAAACAGGGGGTGGCGGATGCGCTCGATCCGTCCGTCGGAGCGCTTTATGTCTTTGGCTTCAAGGACATTCTCAGCCATGTGACCTTTACCCAGGCGGTGCCGGACAGCCAAGTCTATTCCTGCAATCTGGAGTGGTTCAACGCGCTGCCTGCGGACGTGCAGGACGGTGTGATGTGGGGTTCAGAAATGACCGCGCATCAGAACCTGTCCAAGGTGCCCTCCGCCCGCGCCTATGCAATGGCGGAACTGGCCAAGGCAGGCGTCGAATTCCATGCGCTGAGCGATGACCAGCTGGCAGAGTGGAAGGACGCCGGCGGCTATCAGCGCAGCGAGTGGGATGCCTTCAAGACCGAACTTGCCGGGTCGATGGACAATTTCGCCAAGCTGGAAGAGGCCGCAGGCACCCAGGGCAAATACTACGTCCACGACGCCTGAGCGCTGCAGGGGCGCACGCCGGAGACCGGCGGCCGCCCGCTTTCGAAATCGCCGCTTCTGCAGCAGCCTGCCGGCTGGCTGCGGGGGTGTGCCTGAACCCCGGGAATAGCGATGAAGATCCTGCGAACGATAGACAAGAACGCAGAGCGCTGGCTGCTGCTGACCTTCTATGTGCTGCTGGTCATCACCATGGCGATCGAGGTGATCCGGCGCGAGCTGTTTGCCTATTCTTCGATCTGGGGCGAGGAAATCGTCCGCTATTCCTTTATCTACCTGGCCTGGATCGGCGCCGCGGCAGCGGTCAAGGAACGCGCCCATATCCGCATTGATGTTCTGATGCACTACCTCGGACCCCGGCCCAAGGCGCTGCTCTACATCTTCGGCGATCTGGTAATGTTCATCGTGGCCCTGGTGGCGCTCTACTGGTCGTTTGAGACGGTGCTGGTCTCGGCCAAGTTCGGATCAGTCAGCCACGGGCTGCGGGTCTCCATGGTCTGGTTCCTGATGGCGGTGCCCGCGGGGTTCACCCTGATGGTCTGGCGACTGCTGCAATCCTTCCTGCGCGACTACCGCAGCCTTCGCGACGGCACCCCCGTCTTTGAAGGCGACAAGCTGTTTGATTGAGGGGCCTTACGCGATGCTGTGGAATTCACTCAACCAAACGGTCGAACTGGGCTGGGACTTCTACCTGCCGGTGATCATGTTCGTGGCGCTGATTGCGCTGGCGGTGCCGGTCTGGGCCGCCATCGGCACGGCGGCTATCACCATGCTGGTGATGTCGGGAGATTTGCCGCTCAGCGCCATCGGCGAAAGCCTGTTCACCGGCATCGACGCCTTTGCCCTGACCGCGGTTCCGCTGTTCATCCTGACCGGCGACGTGCTGGTCAGAACCGGGCTCAGCAAGAAGTTCCTGGATGTGGCCGAGGCGCTGACCTGCTGGACGCGGGGCGGCTTCGGTTCCGCCACAGTGCTGGTCTGCGGCATGTTTGCAGCAATCTCCGGCTCTGATGCTGCGGGCGCCGCGGCAGTCGGGCGGATGACCATCGCCCGACTGGTCGAAAGCGGCTATCCGCGCCCTTATGCCTGCGCCCTGGTGGCCGCGGGCGCCTGCACCGGCATCCTGATCCCGCCCTCCATCGCCTATATCATCATCGGCCTGGTGCTGGGTATTTCCGCCTCCACCCTGTTTCTGGCGGCACTGATCCCCGGCCTAGCGATCCTGGTGTCGATCCTGATCACCAACATCATCATGAACCGGCTTTATACCTATGAGACCGGTGGCAACATGGGGCTGGGCGAGTGGCTGGGCAACCTGGGCCATGCGCTGAAATCCGGCTGGTATGCCTTCATCGTGCCGGGCATCATCTTCTACGGCATCTTCTCCGGCCGCCTGACCCCGACCGAGGCCGGCGCCACCGCCGTGGTCGTCACCATCCTGATGGGCTTCCTGCTAGGCACCCTGAAACTGTCGGACTTCCCGGCAATGCTGGTCAGCTCTGCCAAGGTGAACGGGGTGATCCTGCCGATCATCGCATTCTCCGCCCCGCTGGCAGAGGCACTGGCCATCATGGGCGTGCCGCAGGGGTTCGTGACCGCGGTGACCGGGCTGACCGATGATCCCTCAGTGCTGATCCTGCTGATGATCTGCATCCTGATCGCCGCTGGCTGCGTGATGGAGACGACCCCCAACATCGTGATCCTGGCACCAATCCTGAAGCCATTGGCCGACAACATCGGCATGAACGAAATCCAGTTCTGCATCATGATGATCACCGCCTTGGGGGTGGGCTTCATCACCCCGCCGCTGGGCCTGAACTTGTTCGTTGTCTCCGGCATCACCGGCGAGTCCATCCTCAAGATCGCCGCCCGCGCCATCCCCTTTGTTCTGACCATGCTGATCGTGGTGCTGCTGATCGCCTACATCCCGCCGATCTCGACCACGCTGCTTCCTGATATCTTCAAATAGGACCCCCTGGAAATGACCCGAGAATATCTCAAGAAGGCCGACCTGACCCCCAAGTCGGATGCCTCCGAGACCCATAAGACCGTGCAGGGCATCCTGGACGACATCGAAGCCGGCGGCGACGCCAAGGCGCTGGAATACGCCGCCAAGTTCGACCGGTACGAAGGCAACGTGCTGCTGACAGCCGAGGAGATCGAGGCCGCCTGTGCGCAAGTGCCGGAGAAGCTGAAGGCCGACATCCGGTTCGCCCACGGCAATGTGCGCCGCTTTGCGGAGCTGCAGAAAAGCACGATGCAGAATGTGGAAACCGAAATCTCTCCCGGCTTCATCACCGGGCAAAAGGTGATCCCTGTGGATGCGGCGGGCTGCTATGTGCCCGGCGGGCGCTACAGCCATATCGCCAGCGCCATCATGACGGTGACCACCGCCAAGGTGGCCGGCTGCAAGCACATCGCCGCCTGCTCGCCGCCGCGTCCCGGTGTGGGCGTGGCCCCCGCCATCGTCTATGCCGCCCATATCTGCGGCGCGGACCAGATCATGGCGATGGGCGGCGTGCAGGGGGTTGCGGCCATGACATTCGGTCTCTTCGGCCTGCCCAAGGCCAATATCCTGGTCGGCCCCGGCAACCAGTTTGTGGCCGAGGCCAAGCGCATCCTGTTCGGCCGTGTCGGCATCGACATGATCGCAGGCCCCACCGATAGCCTGATCCTGGCCGACGGCACCGCAGACGCCCATATCGTCGCCACCGATCTCGTCAGCCAGGCAGAGCATGGCTACAACTCGCCGGTCTGGCTGGTCACCGATGACCGCACGCTGGCCGAAGAGGTGATGCAGCTGGTGCCCGGCTACATCGACGACCTGCCGGAGGTGAACCGCGAAAACGCCACCGCCGCCTGGCGCGACTATGCCGAGGTGATCCTGTGTGCGGACCGCGAGGACATGGCGGCCTGTTCCGACGAATACGCGCCGGAGCATTTGACCGTGCAAGCCGCGGATCTGGACTGGTGGCTGCAGCAGCTCACCTGCTACGGCTCGCTGTTCCTGGGGGAGGAGACCACGGTCTCTTACGGCGACAAGGCCGCGGGCACCAACCACGTGCTGCCGACCTCACGCGCGGCCAGCTATACCGGCGGGCTGTCGGTCCACAAATACATGAAGATCGTCACCTGGCAGCGCGCCACCCGCGAAGGCTCCAAACCGGTGGCCGAGGCCACGGCGCGGATTGCCCGGCTGGAAGGGATGGAGGGCCACGCCCGCGCCGCCGACGTGCGGCTGGCCAAGTATTTCCCGGACGAAACCTTTGACCTGACCGCCAATGGCTGACCCGCGCACCCTGTTCGATCTGACAGGCCGGACCGCCTGCATCACCGGCGCCAGTTCTGGCCTGGGACGGCGGGCGGCCGTCGCGCTGGCCGCCGCCGGGGCGCAGGTGGTCGCAGTGGCCCGCCGGGCGGAGGCGCTGGAAAGCCTCTGTGCCGAGATCGGCCCGGCTACGGCTTATGCGGTCGCGGATGTGGCGGACCGCAGCGCGCTGGAGGCGTTGCGGGACACCGTCACGGCCCCCTTCGGCGCGCCGGACATCCTGATCCACGCAGCCGGCGTCAACACGCGGCAACGTGCGGATGTAGTGACGGCAGAGGGCTGGGATCAGACTCTGGCCTTGAACCTGTCGGCGCCCTTCTTCCTCAGCCAGGCGCTGGTGCCTGCGATGAAAAAGCAGGGCTGGGGGCGGATCGTCAACTTTGCCTCGCTCCAGACCACCCGCGCCTTTCCCGGCGGCATCGCCTATGGCGCCAGCAAGGGCGGGATCGGCCAGCTGACCCGCGCCATGGCAGAGGCTTGGTCACCCCATGGCATCACCGCCAACGCAATCGGGCCGGGGTTTTTCCCGACCGAGCTGACCCAGGCGGTGTTCGAAGATGACACCCGCGCCGCCCGCAACGCCGCGCAAACCTGCGTCGGCCGCAACGGCCGGCTGGAGGATCTCGACGGGCCGCTGTTGTTCCTGTGCTCCGAGGCCTCGGCCTATGTCACCGGGCAAATCCTGATGGTTGACGGGGGGTTCACCGCGAAATGAAAGCCTTGGTTTATGAAGGGGTTGAGACGCTGGCGGTCCGCGACGTGCCCATGGCGGCGGGCCGGGCAGGCGATCATCTGGTCCGCATCCGCGCCTCCGGCATCTGCGGTTCGGACATGCACGCCTATCTGGGCCATGACAGCCGCCGGCCCGCACCGCTGATCCTGGGGCATGAGGCCGCTGGCGTGATCGAGAACGGGCCGCAAGCGGGCCGAAGGGTGACGATCAACCCGCTGGTCACCTGCGGCAGCTGCGCTGCCTGCGCATCGGGGCGCGAGAACCTCTGCGCCAGCCGCCAGATCATTTCGATGCCCCCGCGCGAGGGCGCCTTTGCCCAGTTTGTGGCCATGCCGGAGCGCAACCTGGTGACCGTGCCGGACGATGTGCCGCTTGCAAAGGCCGCGCTGGCCGAGCCGCTGGCGGTCAGCTGGCACGCCGCCCGGCTGGCGCTGGAGGCGCTGCATCCGGACACCGAAAGCCGCGCGCTGGTGATCGGCGGCGGTGCCATCGGGCTGGCGGCGGCACTGGCGCTCAGGGCGATGGGGGTGGAGGATGTGACGATCCAGGAACCCAACACAGGGCGCAGGGCCTTTCTAACGGACCGCTGCGGCCAGCAGGCAGTGGCGGAGTTTCAGGGCATGGTGCCGCTGGTGGTGGACGCCGTCGGCTATGCCGCCACCCGCACCGCCGCCTCAGCCGCTGCTGCGCCCGGCGGGGTGATTGCCCATGTCGGCTTGGGCGAGGACACCGGCGGCTTGGATATCCGCCGTATGACCCTGCAGGAGATCACCTTCATCGGCACCTACACCTATACCGCGCAGGACTTCCGCGAAACCGCGCAAGCGATCTTTGACGGCCGCCTTGGTCCGCTGGACTGGCCCGAAACGCGGCCGCTGTCAGACGGCGCTGCTGCCTTCCGCGACCTGCGCAGCGGTGCGGTGGCGGCGCCCAAGATCATCCTCGACCCCTGGGCCTGACCGCGCGCCCCAAACAAACGGAGAGCAACCATGTATGACAATATCCTGGTTCCCATGGCCCTGGATCACGGGGTGTCCGGAACAACGCTGAAGGCCGCCGCCACCCTGTGCAATCCCGGCGGGCAGATCACCGCGCTGCATGTCTACGAGCCGCCGCACAGTTCGGTCACCGCCTACCTGGACGAAGACACCGTGCGCGAAGGTTTTGACAAGGCCCGCGAGGCGCTGGCCCTGAAAACTGCAGGCCACGGCAATGTCACGGCGGAGATTATCAAGGGCCGGTCCTACCGCGCCATAGTCGAATACGCTGAACAGCACGGCATGGACTGCATCGTCGTCGGCTCCCACAAACCGGGGCTCAGCGACTTTTTCCTCGGCTCAACCGCCGCCCGCGTGGTCCGCCACGCGCCCTGCGCGGTGCATGTCTGCCGCACCTCCTGACCCCGAAGCAAAGGCAACCGACGATGAATATCGACAAGAAGATCGCCGACGATCTGGCGGCCAACGGCGTCTCCTTCGTCACGACCGTGCCCTGCAAGCAGCTGGCCGGCGTGATCGAGGAGATCGACCAGCGCGACGACATCTTCCATATCCCCTCCAACAAGGAGGATGAGGGCATGGGGCTGTGCGCCGGCGCCTGGATGGGCGGCAAGCGCCCGGCCATCATCATGCAGAACACCGCCTTAGGGGTCACGATCAACACGCTGGCAACGCTGATCCAATACTACCGGATGCCGCTGCCGATGCTGATCTCCTACCGCGGCGAACTGCGCGAGCCGGTCGCCTGCCAGGTGGAAATGGCGGTGCATACCAAGGCGCTCTTGGCCCAGCTCAACGTTCCCACCTACCACTTCCACTGGCAGCGGGACGTCGAGGAGCTGGACAACATCCTGAAATACACCTTCATGTGCAACAAGCCCGTTGCCATCCTGACCGACGCCAACTTCTGGGGAGGCTATGGCGACCAATGATCCGTTCCGAAATCCTGAAAGAGATCGCGCCCATCCTCCGGGACCAGCTGGTGGTCTGCAACATCGGCATTCCATCACAGGAGCTGCACGCAATCGACGACCAGCCCACCAATTTCTACATGCTGGGCACCATGGGGCTGGCCTCCTCCATCGGGATGGGGCTGGCGCTGGCGCAGCCGAAGCCGGTGATCGTGATCGACGGTGACGGCTCGATTCTGACCAATCTCGGCACGCTGCCCACCATTGGCAACAACGCGCCCGGCAACTATACCCTGATGATCATCGACAACGGCTCCTATGGCTCCACCGGCGATCAGCCGACCTATACCAGCCAGCGCACTGACCTCGCCGGCATGGCCCGCGCCGCTGGCTGCGCCCGGGTGGTGGAGGTGCAGGACAAGGACACCGGGGCTGCGCTGGAGGAGGCGCTGGCCAGCGGTGAACCCACAGTTCTGGTGGTCAAATGCGACAGCGGCAACGCCAAGATGCCGGTGATCACGATGGACCCTGTGGTGATCTGCGACCGCTTCATGAAAGCCGTGGCCGGCTGATGGGCGCAGGCGCCATCCATTCCGCCGAGGACGCCCGCCGCCTGGCCCGGCGGCGGCTGCCCTGGATGGTATTTGACTACATCGACGGCGCCGCCGGGCAAGAAACCGGGGCGGCGCGCAACCGCGCCTCCCTGGATGCTATCACCCTGCGGCCCCGCATCCTGCGGGATGTCAGCCAGCGCTCGCTGGCGGTCCCGATTTTCGGCGCAGAGGCCGACCGGCCCTTTGGCATTGCCCCTATGGGCATGTGCAACCTGTCGGCCCCCGGCGCCGACCTGATGCTGGCCCGGCTGGCGGCGCGCTACCGGGTGCCGCACGGGGTTTCCACCGTCGCCTCCACCCCTTTGGAAACCATTCTGGAGGCGGCAGAGGGCTATGCCTGGTTCCAGCTCTATTTCAGCGGCGACGGCAGCGGCACCTTTAAGCTGGCCGAGCGCGCCCGCGCCGCTGGCTATCAGACGCTGGTTCTCACGGTCGATGTGCCGGAAGTGGGCCGCCGCCCGCGGGAATTACGCCATGGCTTCAAGATGCCGTTCCGCATCGGCCCGCGTCAGTTCTTTGACTTTGCCCTGCACCCGCGCTGGTCGCTGACCACCCTGCTGAAGGGCAAGCCGGTGATGGCGAATTTCGAGATGGAGGGCTATGACTTCGACCGGACCGAAAGCCGGGCGCGCGCCACCTGGGACACGCTGGCCCGGTTGCGCGATCTCTGGCCCGGCAAGCTGGTGGTGAAAGGCGTTCTGGACGTTGAAGACGCCCGCGTGCTGGTGTCTGCAGGTGTTGATGCCATTCAGGTTTCCAGCCACGGTGCGCGGCAGTTGGAAGCTGCGCCAGCCGCGATTGAAGTGCTCGCAAAAATTCGCACTGATCTTGGACCGGATTTTCCTCTCTTCTACGACAGTGGAATCCGATCAGGCGAAGACGTTCTCAAAGCTCTGTCACTTGGTGCAGACTTTGTCTTTATCGGGAGAATTCTGCAATATGCAATTGCGGCCGCTGGCGAACGAGGCCTGGAACAACTGTGGGATACTCTTAGTGAAGAATTGAGCATCGCAATGGCACAAACCGGGCGAACTTCGCTGACTGGCGACAGTTTGCAGTAGCGTGCGATCTGATCAGTGAAATTGCATGTTTCTGACGAACCATCCATGCTGTGGCGCCGGGGCACCATCCTCAGGCTTCGTTCCTGCGACCGTGCAGCGAACCAAACGCTGGTAATGCGTTTTCAGTTCTGCACAAGTGAAGCAGTGTTTGTCTGCGGAGATCACAGTTTCGGCGCCATTTCACCAAAACGGTGGAATTCGACCACGAATACAGGGCGCTCAGATTTGGCTTAGG
>NZ_JAKFZM010000008.1:0-134697 GCF_021654205.1 Leisingera sp. MMG026
TGAATTGTTCCTATCGATATCCTGATCCTTCGTCATCTGCGGCCGCGAAGGCCCTTCTGCCGTTTGGATAGCCGGACATATGGCGCGGCGGGTGGCGTGATATTTTGTGACCGTAAAACCGGCCGCCTTCAATCTGACAGTGGCTGGATTGAGGGCAATATCAAACACATAACTCCCGGGGGTGAATTGAGCCGCAGGCTCAAGAGGGGGACAGCGCCCCCGCTTTTTTCACATCTCCCAGGGAAACGTGTCGAGCCGCACCGGCCGGTCCGCGGTGACCAGTACCTGGGTTTCCAGCTTGACCGACTCGGATCCTTTCTCGCCGATCAGGCTTTCAATGCAGATCACCATGTTTTCCTCGAATTGCCCGCCGTGGGCGCCGTCAAAGTCCACATGCAGCGGAACCACCGGCCATTCGTCAGCCATGCCGACGCCGTGAGCTGCCAATGAGTAACGGTAGGGTTGATAGGCGTCCGGGATCTGCCAGCTTTTGGCGTTGAACCCGGCGAAACTCAGACCCGGCTGCAGCAGCGCCATGTTGTGTTCGATCTGCGCCCGTGCCGCCGTGTACAGCCGCTTCTGGGTGTCTGTCATCGGCACATAGCCGCAGGTCCAGCTGCGCGACAGATCCGCGCAATAGCCATAGGGGCCGATCATGTCGGTATCGAATGAGATCATCTCTCCCTCGCGGCATTCGCGGGATGAGCATTCCTTGTACCAGGGGTTGGTGTTGGGCCCACAGGTGAGAAGCTTGGTTTCCAGCCATTCGCCGCCCGAGCGCGCGTTCTCGAAATGCAGATGCGCCCACAGCTCCTGTTCGGTGACACCGGGCACCGAATGCTCGTAGATCCGCGCCATGCCGGCCTCGCAGACCCGGATGGTCCAGCGCATCAGTTCGATCTCGTCTGCCGATTTGATGGCGCGGGCGGTCTCGGTAACCTGGCCGCCGTCGATGACCTGGATGCGGTGTTCCGACAACGCATGCACGCCCTCGGGTTCAATCCGGTCGACGCCCAGCCGCAGGTTGCCGCCGCCGTATTGCTTGATCAGATCCGCGATCTCCGCCGCCCAGGGGGACAGTCTGTCCGCGGCCTTGTCACCAGCGCACATGAACATCCAGCCGATGGCGTTCCTGACCTCGTCAATGCCGGGCAAGCCATCGTTCAGATGCTCGCAGCCCTTGAATTCGAACATGATGCCGGGGCCGCCGTTCAGGATCAGCGCATAGCGGATCGGGTTATGGGCGGTCCAGATCGACATGTTGGAACAGTCGAACGCATAGCGGATATTGACCGGGTCATAGAGCAGGAGGCCCGCCACGTCCTGGCGTGCCATCTCGTCCCGCAGCCGTTGCAGGCGGTAGGCGCGGGCGCGGTCCAGAACATCCTGGCCGATCGGTGACTTCAGCGGTTTGTCTGCACCTTCCGCATTGAGGAAAGTGCGTTTGCGCTCGTCCTTGAAAACAGCCAGGCCGGTCATGAGGCGCGCCCGTAAAAGCCAATGTTCTCCGCGTCGGTGAACCGCACGCCGGGGCGTTCGTAGAAGGTGAAGACGGCGATCACCCGCGTCTTGTGCCCTTTCACAGTGCCCACCCGGTGGGGGGAGTTTTTGCCGCGGAAGATGTTGAGGGTGCCGGGGGCCAGGGTGATGGCGCGCATGTTGGGATCTTTGCCTGCCAGCAGCCGCTCGACGCCCTCGTAATTAGGGTCGTCATCGCTGCGCAGCTCGGGGCTGTAGATGAACTCACCGCCCGCATCCGGTGCTTGCAGCAGCATGGTGGTGGTGAACTCGGAGCGGTCGAAATGCCAGTTCAGCGCCTGCTCGGCCCCATAGGACATGATGTTCAGCCGCGCCAAAGGGTCGTCCATGGTGTAAAGCGCGGGCTTGTCCATGGTGGCGGCCAGGAACGCGGCAAAGGGCGGCCAGTCATAGAGGCGCAGCACCGGCGAGTCCGGGAACTGGTCGGCGCAGAGGGTGAAGTTCGAGGTCTCGACCTTTTTCAGGGCAGGGTGGTCCGGCGCCAGCCCCTCAACCGTGTCTTTGAAGTAGACGTTGTGTTCGCGCTTGTGGTGAAAGCTCTCGGTCTTAAACTTGCCCTGCAGCGCATCTGCGGCGCCTTGGGCCACTTCCGGCTTCATCAGACCGTCCAGGCTGAACATGCCGTCCGCAGCCAGCTCGGCGCGGCAGCGGTCCACCAGGGCCTGCCATTCGGGGCTGCCGGGGCGGTCGAGCGGGTAGCGGTCGAGATCGAGAATATCGTGCATGGGGTGTTCCTTGGGATCTTTCGGGCTTTGCCCAAGCCTGCGCGCCGGATGGGGATCTGACCACTATAAAATATCTTGGCGAGCATAAGTAAATCTTGCACTGTGCAGCCATGAAACTGCCGCCTCTGAATGCGCTTCGCGCCTTTGAATGCGCCGCCCGGACCGGGAGTTTTTCGGCTGCGGGCACGGAACAAGGGGTGAGTTCGGCGGCGGTGTCGATGCAGGTGAAAAACCTTGAGGACTGGCTGGGGCTGAAGCTGTTCATCCGCCGTGCGAACCAGGTGCGGCTGACCGATGCGGGGCGTGATTATTACCAGAAGGCGGCGCTGTCGCTGGCAGAGATTGCTAGTTTCACCCAAGCGCTGACCGAGGGCCGCGGGTATCGCCCGCTGGTGATTTCGGCCACACCTGCACTGGCGCAGCTGTGGCTGCCGGAACGGCTGAAGATCTTCTCGGGCGTGCGCCCGGATGTGCCTGTGCGGCTTCGGATCGAGGATGACAGTATCGACCTTGAGGCTGAGGGCATTGATGCCCGGCTGTCTTATGGCGGGGAGCATCCGGATTACCGGACACAGGAAATGTTCAAGGACCGTTTGGTGCCGGTTGGCATTGATCCGGGGGCGGATATGCGGACAGCGCCGCTGGTGGAGGTAAGCTGGGGAGAGACGATTTCGTCGGTTCCCGGCTGGCGGCAGTATTTCGTGCAGCACGGGATTGCCCGCGAAAACCCTGTGGCAGCGGTGATTGCGCAGTCGGTGCCGTCAGTCGTGCCGCTGGTGCAGGCGGGACTGGGTATTGCACTGCTGCCCGAGCAGGTGGTGAGCGGGGAAATCCGCGCGGGCAGGCTGCACCGGCTGGACGGGCCGGCGCTGGCCATGCCGCGGCCCTATGTGCTGGTTACCGCGCATTACAAGTCGCGCTCACGGCGATTGCGGACGCTTGCAGAGGCGCTGGGCGTCCGATAAGGCGCCGGTTCTGCCGCATTTGGCGGATCCGTTTTGAAAAGTGACGCGTAACAGTATATGAGGGTGGCCTGCCGGATCCTATATGGGGCCGCATGACTTGGGGGAAACGCCGATGAACATTCACAACCGCGACGCTGCCGAGGCGCCGGACCGCGAGGCGGCTGCCGCCGCGCTGGATGTGCTGCGGGCCTGGGCCGGCACTGTGACCGAGACCGAGATCGCCCAGCTGGACCCGGCGGTGGCGCGGCTGCTGCCCGGCCGCGAGGTGGGCAACTACCCGGATCTGTCGCGTCACTACCTCGAAGATTTCACGTCGGACGAGGCCTACCGCGCGACGCTGCCCGACTTGCAGAACGGCCCGACCAGCCTGATCCGCGGCGCGCAGGAGCAGATCCAGCATGTGGGGATTTCAAATTTCCGCCTGCCGATCCGGTTCCACACCCGCGATGACGGCGATCTGACGCTGGAAACCAGCGTGACCGGCACCGTCAGCTTGGATGCAGGCAAGAAGGGCATCAACATGTCCCGGATCATGCGCACCTTTTATAAACACGCCGAGCGCACCTTCAGTTTCGAGGTGATGGCCGCAGCGCTGGATGATTACCTGAGCGACCTGGACAGTCCCGATGCGCGCATTCAGATGCGATTCTCCTTTCCTGCGCGGGTTCAAAGCCTGCGGTCCGGCCTCAGCGGCTATCAGTATTACGATTTCGCGCTGGAATTGGTGGACCATGACGGCGTGCGCGAAAAGATCATGCATATGGACTATGTCTATTCCTCGACCTGCCCCTGCTCACTGGAGCTGTCAGAGCACGCCCGCCAATCGCGCGGCCAGCTGGCTACGCCGCATTCGCAGCGCTCGGTGGCGCGTATTTCGCTGCAGTCGGTGCCGGGCAGCGACTGCCTGTGGTTCGAAGACCTGATCGAACTGTGCCGCCAGGCGGTGCCGACCGAGACGCAGGTTATGGTCAAGCGCGAGGATGAACAGGCCTTTGCCGAGCTGAACGCTGCCAACCCGATCTTTGTCGAGGATGCGGCGCGTTTGTTTTGCGAGGCGCTGCAGGGCGATGCGCGAATCGGCGATTTCCGGGTGGTGGCCAGCCATCAGGAAAGCCTGCACAGCCACGACGCGGTCAGCGTGCTGACCCAGGGTCCGCTGTTCAAGGCGACGAGCCTGGATCCGAAACTGTTCTCGACCCTGATCCATCAAGGATAGCCTGCCGGGCGGCGTGCCCGGTTTGAAGGCAGGCATACAACTGACCTCCCGTAATTTCTGCGCTGCCGCATTTTTTATGCTGCCATGCAGCGAAATATGGTAAACTCCGTGCTGTAGCCTGGAGGATTCTCCAGGTGTTCAGGGGAGCCGTTGTGCATGGGGCAGGGATCTTACACCCGGTTGCCGATGCTGCAGGCCCGGACCTGCTCCGGAGCCGCACCTCTCCTTTTTTGCCCGGCTGCAACACCAACAGGCAGGGTAAAACCAGTGCATGAAGTAAGGAGTATCTGATGAGCAGTTTTCACCAGCGCGGCGCATTCTCAGCCCTGGCGCATGAATGGGCAGGTTATACAGCAGGTACACAGCTGAAGCTGTGGCGGCAGATGACCGAAGCGGCGATTACGGCGCCGCTGGAGCAGATGCGGGCCGCGCATACCATGTTTGAGATGCAGCGGAAAATCCTCGGCTTCGCGGTGCCGCAGCAGGCAAGGCCGGAAACAGCACTGCCGCAGGCCGCCCAGCCGTCAACGCCTGCGAAAGAAGACACTTCAGTTGCGCCCGCAGTGCAAGCCACGCAACCGCCTGCCAGGAAAGCGGCGGAAAGACCTGCCGCCAAAAAGAAGCCGGTTGCCAAAAAACCGGCTGCGCGCAAGACCGCGGAACAAAAACCGGCCCTGCAGGCTGCTGCAGCAAAGGCACCTGTTGCTGAAACTGTGCCGGCCGAGGCAGCAGTTGCCAAGCCGGAAGTTGCAGAACCAGTGGCGGCGACGGCAAATCAGGCACCGGCACGCGCAACAGGGAAAACGGCCGCTGAAGCGGTTTCCGAGCCATCTGCGGTGTTCCGCGGGTCCTCTGCCCGCCGCGGCAGCCCTGAAAAACAGCAAAACACTGCGCAGTCCGCCGCAGTGGCGGCAGTGACCAAGTCCTTTGCTGTGCAGACGCCCGCACCGGAAACGGCGCCCCCGGCTGCCAAGCCGGCGCGATCAGAGAAAGCGGCGCCAGGCAAACGCCCGCGCAAGCCGTCCAAACCGCGCAAGATGCCCGCACGCAACGCTGCAAAAGCCGGCGAGGGCAAGGAATAGCGGCGCAGGCTTGACACTTACCGTGCGCAGGTCCAACGCTGCCCCGCATGTTGGATCTCCGCCCGGTTGGATATGTCATCGGCCTTTTGGTCGTTATTTTGGGAGCGATGATGCTGTTCCCGCTGCTGGTCGATCTGCTGGATGGCCGCGGTGAATGGCATGTGTTTCTGGAAAGTGCGCTCTTCACCATTCTGGTCGGCGGGCTGCTGGCCTTAAGCTGCGCCAACGGGGTGCGGGAAGGGCTGAGCATCCGCCAGACCTTTTTGCTGACCACCACCGTGTGGCTGGCGCTGCCGTTGTTCGGGGCAATCCCGCTGATGCTGGGGGCAACCGAGCTACGGTTTGTCGATGCGTTCTTCGAGGCGATGTCGGGGTTGACCACCACCGGATCAACAGTGATTTCGGGGCTGGACGACCTGCCGCGCGGGCTGTTGCTGTGGCGCGGCATCCTGCAATGGCTGGGCGGTATCGGCATCATTGTTGTGGCGATGGTGTTCCTGCCCGAACTGCGGGTCGGCGGGATGCAGATCTTTAAATCTGAAAGCTTTGACACCTTCGGCAAAATCCTGCCCCGCGCGCAGGCGATCGCCAAGCAGATCTCGTTGATCTACGTGTCGCTGACCATGGCCTGCATGCTGGTCTACATGGTGATGGGGATGGGGCCGTTTGATGCGCTGGTGCATTCCATGACCACCATCGCCACCGGCGGTTTTGCCAATTACGACACCTCTTTCGGGGCCTTTGCGGGACCGGTGGAATATGCGGCGGCGATTTTCATGATCCTCGCGGCGCTGCCGTTTGTGCGCTATGTGCAGCTGATCAACGGCCATGGCACGCCGATGCTGCGGGACAGCCAGATCCGCGGTTTTATGATGACGCTGGGCATTCTGGTCGCTGTGGCAGCCGGGGTTCTGTATTACGCCAATCCGCACAGCGGGGAACAGGCGCTGCGCTCGGCCCTGTTCAACATCACCTCGATCATGTCCGGCACCGGCTATGCCAGTGCGGATTACATGCAATGGGGCAGCTTTCTGGTGATGATCTTCTTCTTCGCCGGGCTGATCGGCGGCTGTGCGGGATCAACCGCCTGTTCCGTCAAGGTCTTTCGCTACCAGTTGCTGCTGGCCTCGATCAGAACACAGATCCAGCGCATCCGGTCGCCGCATGGGGTGTTTTTCACCCGCTACGAGGGGCGCCCGGTGGACGCTGAGGTGCTCAGTTCGGTTATCTCATTCTTCATGTTCTTTGTAGTTACGCTGGGCGTTGTAGCCTGGGCGCTGGCGCTGACCGGCTTGGATTTTGTGACCGCGGTGTCCGGCGCCGCGACGGCGGTGGCCAATATCGGTCCCGGTCTGGGCGATACAATCGGGCCGGCGGGTAATTTTTCAACGCTTAATGATCCGGCAAAATGGATCCTGAGCGCGGCGATGCTGATCGGGCGGCTGGAGCTGATGGCGGTCTATGCAATGCTGACGGTTCGCTTTTGGCGCAGCTGAACGCCCCGCAGATTGGCTGAAATTGCGCAAACCGGACCTTGTGGCGGTTTGCCGCGCTGAAACGGCAGCCCGAACCGCAGCTTCCTTGCCCGATGGGGCTGCCCGCTCTTGCCCTTAAGAGATCGCTCGCATATGAGGCACGGGACTGAAACCCGCAAGCGCAGGGAGACCCGCTCCATATGCCCGTACTTGTGATGAAATTCGGCGGCACGTCTGTCGCCAATCTGGATCGCATCCGCCGCGCTGCCAAACGCGTCGGCGTTGAGGTGGCCAAGGGCTATGACGTGATCGTCATCGTGTCGGCGATGTCCGGCAAGACCAACGAACTGGTCGGCTGGGTAGATGAGACCTCGCCGCTTTATGACGCGCGCGAATATGATGCGATTGTGTCTTCGGGCGAGAATGTGACCGCCGGCCTGATGGCGCTGACACTGCAGGAAATGGATGTTCCCGCCCGCAGCTGGCAGGGCTGGCAAGTGCCGCTTTTGACCACCTCGGCGCACAGCCAGGCGCGGATTGAAGAGATCCCGCCGGAAAACATCCGCGCCAAGTTTGATGAAGGCATGAAAGTGGCGGTTGTGGCCGGCTTCCAGGGCATCAGCCCCGAAGGCCGCATCACCACGCTGGGCCGAGGCGGTTCGGACACCACTGCGGTGGCCTTTGCGGCGGCGTTTGAGGCTGAGCGCTGCGATATTTATACCGATGTGGACGGCGTTTATACCACCGACCCGCGGATTTGCGACAAGGCGCGCAAGCTGGACAAGATTGCGTTTGAAGAGATGCTGGAGCTGGCGTCGCTGGGCGCCAAGGTGCTGCAGACCCGCTCGGTTGAACTGGCGATGCGCTATAAGGTGAAGCTGCGCGTGCTGTCGAGCTTTGAGGAACAAACTGACGAGGCCGGAACCCTGGTCTGCGCCGAGGAGGAAATCATGGAATCCAATGTTGTGGCCGGTGTGGCCTATTCCCGTGACGAGGCCAAGCTGACCGTGCAGTCGGTGGCCGACCGCCCCGGCATCGCGGCAACCATTTTCACCACGCTCAGCGATGCAGGCGTGAATGTCGACATGATTGTGCAGGATATCTCGGACGAGGGCCGCACCGACATGACCTTCTCCTGCCCGACTGATCAGGTTGCCCGCGCCGAACAGGCGCTGCTGGCGATCAAGGAAAAGGGCGAGCTGAACTATGCTGAACTCTTGGCCGACAAGGATGTGGCCAAGGTTTCTGTGGTTGGTATCGGCATGCGTTCGCAGTCCGGCGTGGCCGCCAAGATGTTCAAGGTGCTGTCGGATGAGGGCGTCAACATCAAGGTAATCACAACCTCGGAAATCAAGATATCGGTGCTGATCGACCGCAAATACATGGAGCTGGCCGTACAGGCGCTGCATGATGCGTTTGAACTGGAGAAAGCCGGCTAAACGCTGATCGGATAACAGTTTTCTGAATACCGCAAAGGCGCCGATCCGGCGCCTTTGTTGTGTCTGGCCTGCCGCTGGCGGTATTTTGCGCAATGCCGTGTCAGGCTGCTCTGATTGCGGGCAATGCTGCAAAAACACTTGGACTTTTTCCGCTGGGATGGGACAAGTAGGGGGAGGAGAGAACGCTGGGATACTGCTTTGAGTGGTATTTGTTCTGGTGAACCAATCAGAGCGGCAGTGTGCGGGGAAGTGACCTCGGGAGAGGGTGGCAATGGCTGATACAACGGAATCCGAAAGCAGGAAGCTTCTGGTTCGCCTGCGCGAGGCGATGGCGGGCGACGATGCCGGCCAGGCGCGGCTCGACAAGATCACCCATCTGATCGCCGACAGCATGGGGACCGAGGTGTGCTCGGTCTATCTGTTCCGCGATGACGAGACGCTGGAGCTGTGTGCAACCCAGGGTTTGAATCTGGAATCTGTGCACCAGACCCGGATGCGCATCGGCGAGGGCCTGGTGGGCCGGGTGGCAAGATACGGCAAGGTGGTGAACACGCCGGATGCGCCCAATGCCAAGGGGTTCCGCTACATGCCGGAAACCGGGGAGGAGCGGTTTTCCTCCTTCCTTGGGGTGCCGGTGCAGCGGCTGGGCGAGATGCTGGGCGTCTTGGTGGTTCAGTCCAAGGAGGGGCGCGAGTTTTCAGCCGATGCGGTCTATGCGCTGGAAGTGGTGGCGATGGTCATCGCTGAGATGACCGAGCTGGGCGCCTTTGTCGGCGAAGGCGCGGCCCTGTCGCCACTGCACAAGCAGCCGGTTCTGATCCACGGTACCTCGGCCCAGGAAGGCGCGGCGGAAGGCCACGTCTGGCTGCATGAGCCGCGGGTGATTGTGACCAATCCGATTGCCGATGATCCCCAGCGGGAGCTGGAGCGGATGAACAGCGCGGTCGAGGAACTGCGGGTCGGCGTTGACAAGATGCTGGAAGTCTCCCGCAACGGCGACAAAGATCAGCTGCAGGTTCTTGAAGCTTACCGGATGTTTGCCAATTCCAAAGGCTGGATGCGGCGGATGGAAGAAGACATCGCCCGTGGCCTGAGCGCCGAAGCCGCGGTGGAAAAAGAGCAATCCCAGGCCCGCGCCCGGATGAGCCAGGTGCAGGACGCCTATCTGCGCGAACGGTTGAGCGACCTGGATGACCTCTCAAACCGCCTGCTGCGGATTTTGACCGGGCAGGGGGCAGACACCGGTGCCGAACTGCCGGACAACCCCATCCTGATCGCCCGCAACATAGGTCCGGGAGATCTGCTGGAGTATGGCCGCGGCCTGCGGGGCATCGTGCTGGAGGAAGGCTCGGTCGGATCCCACGCCGCTATTGTCGCGCGGGCGCTGGCGATTCCGCTGGTGGTGAATGCCAAGCGGATCACCACCGAGGCGCTGAACGGCGACCACATCATGGTGGATGGCGATCAGGGCGTGGTGCATCTGCGGCCCGATGACACGGTTGTCGGCGCCTTCCGCGACAAGATCGCAATGCATACCAAGGCGCAGGAGCGCTATGCCTCGATCCGCAGCAAGGCGGCGGTCACCACCGACGGCCAGCGCATCAATATGGTGATGAATGCCGGCTTGATGGCAGACCTGCCGTCATTGGATAGTTCGGGTGCTGAAGGTGTGGGGCTGTTTCGCACGGAATTGCAATTTCTAGTGCGAAATCAGATGCCAAAGCGTTCGGAGCTGGTTGCTTTGTACAAGCGGGTGCTGGATGCAGCCCATGGTAAACCGGTGATTTTCCGGACTCTGGACATCGGATCCGACAAAGTTCTGCCTTACATGAAACCGACGGATGAGCCGAACCCTGCACTGGGCTGGCGGGCGATCCGGGTGGGGCTGGACAAGCCCGGCATCATGCGGATGCAGCTGCAGGCGCTGTTGCGCTCTGCCGAAGGGCGGCCGCTGTCGATCATGTTCCCCTTTGTTGCACAATTCGAAGAATACCGCGCGGCCAAGGCCGAGGTGGACAAGACTATCGAACGCGAGCGCATCCTGGGCCACGTGCTGCCGGCCGAGCTGGAGATCGGCGCAATGCTGGAGACGCCGTCGCTGGCCTATGCGCCGCAGAAGTTCTTTGACGAGGTGGCCTTTATCTCGATCGGCGGCAATGACCTGAAACAGTTCTTTTTCGCCGCCGACCGCGAGAATGAGCGGGTGCGGAAACGCTATGACACGCTGAATGTGAGCTTCCTGAGCTTTATCGAGCGCATCGTGGAACGCTGCGCCATCTCAGGCACGCCGCTCAGCTTTTGCGGCGAGGACGCGGGCCGCCCGGTCGAGGCCGTATGCCTGGCCGCCATGGGCATCCGCACGCTGTCGATGCGCCCGGCCTCTATCGGACCAGTCAAGTCACTGCTGCTGCGGGTCGATCTGGGCGAGCTGCGCAAGATCATCGCGGATGCGCGCCACCGCGGCGACCAGGCGGTGCGCCCGGCGGTGATGAAATATCTGCGGGAACTTTGACGGGTACCGGTGCCTGGGGCTGGCTGATAGTTTCATTGGAATATTGAGCAGACCCGGCAGGGGCTGCGCCGAAACGTTGCACTCATTTACTTCAAGCTTAAAACTTTATGCTTGAAGTTTTCCTGGGCCTGCCTATCCTGATCTGCAAGGATGTGCGCTGAGCGGGAAAGGATGATCATGAAAGTCGCCTGTTTGGGAGGAGGGCCTGCGGGTCTTTACTTTGCGATCTCGATGAAGCTGCGCCAGCCCGAGGCACAGGTCACGGTGATTGAGCGCAACAAGCCTGATGATACCTTTGGCTGGGGCGTGGTGCTGTCGGATGACGCGCTGGAGAACCTCAGCGCCAATGACCCGAAGAGCGCCGAAGCGATCCGCGAAAGCTTTGCCTATTGGGACGATATCGCGGTGGTGCATAACGGCACCCGCACGGTGTCAGGCGGGCATGGGTTTGCCGGAATAGGCCGCAGGCAGATGCTGCTGCTGCTGCAGGACCGGGCGCGCGAACTGGGCGTTGACCTGCAGTTTGAAACCATTGCCAAGACCGCCGCGGAATATCAAGCAGACTATGATCTTGTGGTCGGCTGCGACGGGCTGAATTCCAATGTCCGCAATGAGTTCGCGGAACATTTTAAACCGGAAATCGACGTACGGCCCTGCAAGTTCATCTGGCTGGGCACCCATCAGAAATTCGACGATGCCTTCACCTTTATTTTTGAGAAGACCAAACACGGCTGGATGTGGATCCACGCCTACCAGTTCGATGCGGACACGGCGACGGTGATTGTCGAATGTTCAGCTGAGACCTGGGAGAACTGGGGCTTTGAGGGCATGAGCAAGGAGGAGACCGTCCGCACCTGCGAGGAGATATTTGCCGATCATCTGGGCGGGCAGCGGCTGATGTCGAACGCGGCGCATTTGCGCGGGGCGGCGGTGTGGATCAACTTCCCTCGGGTGCTGTGCGAGAAATGGCATCATGAGAATGTGGTGCTGCTGGGGGACGCATCCGCCACGGCGCATTTCTCTATCGGGTCGGGATCGCGGCTGGCCTTTGACAGCGCCATTGCACTGGCTGAGCTGGTCAGCACCGAACCGACGCTGGAACGTGCGTTCGAGCGTTACCAGGAGGAGCGGCGGCTGGATGTGCTGCGGCTGCAGTCGGCGGCGCGCAACTCCTTGGAGTGGTTTGAAGAGGTCGAGCGCTATCTGGATATGGATCCGGTGCAGTTCAACTATTCCCTGCTGACCCGTTCGCAGCGGATTTCCCATGAGAACCTGCGGCTGCGCGATGCGGACTGGCTGCAAAGCGCCGAGAAATGGTTCCAGGACAAGGCGGGCGTGCCCGCGGATGCACCGGTGCGGCCGCCGATGTTTGCGCCCTATCAATTGCGCGGGATGGAACTGCAGAACCGCATCGTGGTTTCGCCCATGGCGCAGTACAAGGCGGTGGAGGGCTGCCCGGTGGACTGGCACCTGATCCACTACGGCGAACGTGCCAAGGGCGGCGCCGGGCTGATCTATACCGAGATGACTTGTGTTTCGGCTGAGGGGCGGATCTCGCTGGGCTGCCCGGGGCTGTATGCACCGGAGCATGAGGCAGCTTGGAAGCGCCTGACGGATTTCGTGCATGCTGAGACCGGCGCGAAGATCTGCTGCCAGATCGGCCATTCCGGGCGCAAAGGCTCCACCCAGCTGGGGTGGGAGGAAATGGACGCACCGCTGCCGGAAGGAAACTGGGAAACGGTTTCGGCCTCGGCCATCCCGTGGTCGGAAAACAACCCGGCCCCGCGGGAGATTACACGGGGCGAAATGGATCAGATTCGCGACGAATTTGTTGCATCGGCACAAATGGCGGAGCGTGCCGGGTTTGACATGATCGAACTTCATGCGGCGCATGGATACCTGATTTCCTCGTTTTTATCGCCAAAATCGAACATTCGGGGCGATGAGTATGGCGGCTCCTTGGAGAACCGCTTGCGTTATCCGCTGGAGGTGTTCCAGGCCATGCGCGCAGTCTGGCCTGAGGCGAAGCCGATGTCTGTCAGGATCTCCGCCAATGACTGGGTGGGTGACGATGGCGTCACTCCGGAAGAAGCGGTGGAGATCGCCAAGGGGTTCACTGCGGCAGGTGCGGATATCATAGATGTCTCCGCTGGGCAGACCTCCACTGACGCGCAACCGGTCTATGGCCGCATGTTCCAGACGCCGTTTTCCGATCGCATCCGCAACGAGGCCGGGATTGCCACCATGGCGGTGGGTAATATCTATGAGGCCGACCATGCCAATTCGATCCTGATGGCGGGCCGGGCCGATCTGGTCTGTGTAGGCCGGCCGCATCTGGCGGATCCCTATTGGACCCTGCACGAGGCGGCGCGGATCGGCGACCGGCACGGGGACTGGCCGCTGCCCTATCAGGCGGGCCGGGATCAGGCTTGGCGGCTGGCCGACCGTGACGCGGAGGTGATCCGGGCATGACACGCAGGGTACTGGTAACAGGCGGCGGCACCGGCATCGGCAAGGCAATCGCGCAGGCTTTTTCAGCCCAGAACTGTCAGGTAACAATTTCCGGCCGGCGGCGCGACGCACTGGAGCAAGCCGCGAAGGGTACGGATCTTGAGATCAGACCTGCAGATGTCACGGACGAGGCCCAGGTCGCGGCGCTGTTTGACACGCCGTATGACGTGGTTGTGGCAAATGCCGGTACCGGGAACGCCGCGCGGATCGAGGATGTTGAGCTGGCAGACTGGCAGCACACCCTGACGGTGAACATGACCGGCACCTTCCTGACCTTTCGGGCGGCACTGCGGACTGGGATGAAACCAGGCGGGCGGCTGATTGCCATCGCCTCGACTGCCTCCTTGCAGGGCGGGGCGCATATCCCGGCCTATGCGGCCTCTAAGCACGGGGTGCTGGGACTGGTGCGCTCGGTCGCGCAGAGCGTGGCCAAGCGCGGCATCACTTGCAATGCGATCTGCCCGGGGTTTGTCGACACCGAGATGGCGGAGACTGCGATCAGCGGGCTGATGGCCCGGCATGACATTCCGCGGGAGAAGGCGCTGAAAATGGTGGTTGGCGGCAATCCGATGCAGCGGCTGATCGCGCCTGCGGAAGTGGCGGCAACGGCGGTGTTCCTGGCGTCAGAGGACGCGTCTTCGATCAACGGGCACGCGATGAGTGTTTCGGGAGGCGAGATTTGAGCACAACGTCAAAAGACCGGCTGCGGCTGTGGCTGAAGGTGCTGAAGGCCACCAAGGCGGTGGAGAGCGAGGTGCGTGAAAACCTGCGGCGGGACTTCGCAACCACGCTGCCGCGGTTTGATGTAATGGCGGCGCTGATGCAGCATGAAAAAGGGCTGAAAATGAGTGAGTTGTCAGGCGTTCTGAAAGTGTCGAACGGCAACGTGACCGGCATTGTCGAGCGGTTGGTGGAGGACGGCCACGTGCAGCGCGAGAAGGTCGAGGGCGACCGGCGCGCCAATCTTGTGCGGCTTACGGCGGCGGGCCAGGCTGAGTTCTCGCGCCAGGCAGAGGCGCATGAAAGCTGGATCAATGCGGCCTTTGACGGGCTGGCAACGGATGAGGCGCAGGCAATTGCCGAAAGCCTGGACGCGGTGGCGCGGCGGCTGGACGAGGGAGGCAAGGCATGAAGGTGAACACGGACCCGCAGCACTTTCTGTGCCGGATCGAGGATGGCGTTGCCACAGTCTCGCTGGATCGGCCGGAGCGGAAGAACCCGCTGACATTCGACAGCTACGCAGAGCTGCGCAACTGGTTCCGGGACTTGCACTATGACGACAGCGTCAAGGCGGTGGTGTTTGCCTCCAACGGCGGCAATTTCTGCTCGGGCGGCGATGTGCATGATATTATCGGGCCGCTGACGAAGATGAGCATGAAGGAGCTGTTGGCGTTCACCCGGATGACCGGCGATCTGGTCAAGGCAATTGTGACCTGCGGCAAACCGGTGATTGCAGCGATTGACGGGATTTGCGTTGGCGCGGGGGCAATTATCGCCATGGCCTCGGACATCCGGATTGCCACGCCGGAGGCCAAAACGGCGTTTTTGTTCACCCGTGTCGGCCTTGCAGGCTGCGACATGGGCGCCTGTGCGATCCTGCCGCGGATTATAGGCCAGGGGCGGGCGGCGGAGCTTTTGTACACCGGGCGGTCGATGAGCGCTGAGGAAGGGCATGCCTGGGGATTTCACAACAAGCTGGTGGCGCCGGACGCTCTGGAGGCGGAGGCGCAAGCCTGGGCGGCGCGGATCGCAGCAGGTCCGAACTTTGGCCACATGATGACCAAGACCATGCTGGCACAGGAATGGTCGATGTCGATTGAACAGGCGATTGAGGCTGAAGCGCAGGCGCAGGCGATCTGCATGCAGACGGCGGATTTTGAGCGTGCGTTTCATGCTTTTGTGAATAAGGAAAAACCGGTGTTCGAGGGCGACTGAGCCGCTGGAGCCGCAGGCCTCGTGCCGCAGGAGGGTACGGGAGCCTCCGGCGGGAGTATTTGGACAAAGGTGAAACAGGGAGAGCCGCGCCATGGCAGACAAGTCGTTTTTGAACTGGCCGTTCTTTGAGGACCGGCACCAGGGCTTGGCGGAGGAGCTGGAGGCCTGGGCTCGGGAGAATCTGAATGGCATAGATCATTCGGACACCGATGCGGCCTGCCGGGCTTTGGTAGCTGCGCTGGGAAAGGGGGGCTGGACGCAGCATTCCGGCGCGATGGCCGGCGGGAAATTGGACGTGCGCAGCCTGTGCCTGATCCGCGAGACGCTGGCGCGCCATGACGGGTTGGCGGATTTTGCGTTTGCCATGCAGGGGCTGGGGACCGGCGCGATTTCGCTGTTCGGGACAGAAGCGCAGCAGCAGGAGTGGCTGCCATTGACGCGGGCGGGCAAGGCGGTATCGGCCTTTGCGCTGACTGAGCCGCAGTCGGGGTCGGATGTGGCCAATTCCGCCATGACGGCGGCGCTGGACGGCGAACATTACGTTTTGAACGGTGAAAAGACCTGGATCTCCAACGGCGGGATTGCCGATGTCTACACGCTGTTTGCCCGCACCGGCGAGGCACCGGGGGCGAAGGGGCTGAGTGCCTTTGTCGTGCCGGCGGGCCTGCCTGGGTTCGAGGTGGCGGAGCGGCTGGAAACCATTGCGCCGCATCCGCTGGCAACCTTGCGTTTTACCGATTGCCGGATTCCGAAGTCGGCTTTGCTTGGCCAGCCGGGTGCGGGCTTCAAGATTGCGATGTCGGTGCTGGATGTGTTCCGTTCCACCGTGGCGGCGGCGGCGCTGGGGTTTGCCCGCCGGGCGCTGGACGAATCGCTGGCGCGGGTGGCTGCGCGGCAGGTGCAGGGCGCGCCGCTGTTTGATCTGCAAATGGTGCAGGGGCATATAGCGGATATGGCTCTGGATGTGGATGCCGCTGCGCTGCTGGTTTACCGTGCCGCCTGGGTCAAGGATTCAGGCGCCGCGCGGGTCACGCGGGAGGCGGCGATGGCCAAGCTGTTTTCCACCGATCAGGCGCAATCTGTGATCGACAAGGCAGTTCAGCTGCATGGCGGAGACGGCGTGCGCCGGGGCCAGAAGGTTGAGGAGCTTTATCGGGATATCAGGGCGTTGCGGATCTACGAGGGGGCTTCGGACGTGCAGCGGGTGGTGATCGCCCGCCAGGCGATGGGTGCCTTTCAGGGAGGGAAGTGATATGCTGGGACCAACCGCGCATGTAGACAGTTTTGCCCGGGACAACCTGCCGCCTGCGGATCAATGGCCTGAGTTTCTGCTGGAGGGGTTTGACTATCCGGAACACCTGAATGCCGCTGTCGAGCTGACCGATGCGATGGTTGAAAAGGGGTTCGGCGACCGCACTGCGCTGATAGGCAACGGGCGCTACCGGACCTACAAAGAACTGGCGGACTGGACCAACCGGCTGGCGCATGTGCTGAGCGAGGATCTGGGCGTGAAGCCTGGCAACCGGGTGCTGATCCGCTCGGCCAACAACCCGGCGATGGTGGCCTGCTGGCTGGCGGCAACCAAGGCGGGCGCGGTGGTGGTCAATACCATGCCGATGCTGCGCAAGGGAGAGCTGGCCAAGATCGTCGATAAGGCCCAAGTGTCCCATGCGCTGTGCGACACAAGGCTGAAGGATGAGCTGGTCGCCTGCGCCAAGGATTCGGAATTCCTGAAAACGGTTGTCGGCTTTGACGGCACGTCCAATCACGATGCGGAACTGGACCGGCTGGCACTGGAAAAACCCGTGGCTTATGAGGCGGTGCAGACGGGGCGTGATGACGTGGCCCTGCTGGGCTTCACCTCCGGCACCACCGGCGCACCCAAGGCAACCATGCATTTCCACCGTGATCTGCTGATCATCGCTGACGGCTATGCGCGTGAAGTGCTGGATGTGCAACCCGAAGATGTGTTTGTCGGTTCACCGCCGCTGGCCTTTACCTTCGGGCTGGGCGGGCTGGCGATCTTTCCTTTGCGCTTTGGTGCTGCGGCGACGCTCTTGGAAAACGCCTCGCCGCCGAACCTCATTGAGATCATTGAGAAATACAAGGCGACGGTTTGCTTCACCGCGCCGACTGCTTACCGCGTGATGCTGCGGGCGATGGAGGAGGGGGCGGATCTGTCGTCGCTGCGGGCGGCAGTGTCGGCCGGGGAGACTCTGCCCGCGCCGGTTTATGACGAGTGGATGCAGAAGACCGGCAAGCCGATGCTGGACGGGATCGGGGCGACGGAGATGCTGCATATCTTCATCACCAACCGGTTCAGCGACCACCGGCCCGCTTGCACCGGCAAGCCTGTGGGCGGCTATCAGGTGAAGGTGCTGGAAAAAAACGGCAACGAGGCCCCGCGCGGCGAGATCGGGCGGCTGGCAGTCAGGGGACCCACAGGGTGCCGTTACCTGGCCGATGACCGGCAGGCTGGGTACGTGCAAGACGGCTGGAACATCACCGGCGACAGTTTTATCCGGGATGACGCCGGGTATCTGCACTTTGCCGCCCGCAACGATGACATGATCGTCTCCTCCGGGTACAACATTGCAGGACCTGAGGTAGAGGCGGCCTTGCTGGCGCATGAAGCGGTGGTGGAATGCGCGGTGATCGGCGTCCCGGATGAAGCGCGGGGCGAGATTGTGCAGGCGCATGTGGTGCTGGCCGATGAGCTGGCGCCGTCGGATGAAATGGTCAAGCTGCTGCAGGATCACGTAAAGGCGGAAATTGCGCCTTACAAGTATCCGCGTTCATTGGTGTTTACCACGGCACTGCCAAAGACCGAGACCGGAAAAATCCAGCGGTTCAGGCTGAAAGCCTAGCTGCCAGGGATTTCTCAGTGCTTATCCTGTTGGCGGCTGCCAAGCAGCCGTCAGGGTGCATGAGTTTTATACTCGCAGCACGCATGCGGCATGCCGAAGGTCCGTTCTGCGGGCAACTGTGTCGCGCTCATCAACCGTTTCAACGCACTCGGCATAGCCGAGATAACGCGCATCGCATGACATCAATGGGGAAAGGGGCCATCACGCTTATCGTTGCCGAGGAATTGCGCACCATCAAAATGAAGATGAAGCACGAGAAGGCGAGCTACTACAAAACGCACGGGTTCGGGAAGAACGCGACGATCGAGTTGTATCTGGCCGGTTGTGATGACGAGATGGTCAAGGCTGTCACCGGCCACTCAGGTGTTGAGCTGCTGAAAAAGTACGGTGGGCCGATCCGGCAAAGAGAGTTGGCGAAGGGCGCGCAAGAGGCAAGAAATCAATTGGAACGAAGCAAGATCGAAACGTGAAAGTTTCAACGGTTGTTTCAAAAATCGCAGTGGAGGAGAGGATGGATGACGCAAGTCATTGATTTAATTGGAGGCGAGTACCGGAATCGAACCGGTGTACACGGATTTGCAATCCTCCAATAAATTATTTAATTTCATATACTTAAGTGAAAAATGGTATCAGGACATATGCAGAACGCTAGCGGAACCTGATACTCTCCCTTTCTGGACGCTATGGTGTGGCTATTCAGAGAGAGAATGTTCGGCTGGCAGGGCTTACGGTTGGCCCAAAAAGAAAGTCGCCGGAAGGGTTGCAGCCCTGTCCGACGACAAACAAAAGTTCTTTGCTCACCCTAACTACCAGAACCCCAAGCCCGGCTCAAGCTTGGAGCGGAAAGTGTGGTCATGACTGCGCAGCTTACCCATTGCGGGCTGCCTGATGGTATGACGCGCTGGAAGTTTTTTGGGCTTATTGAGACCGCGCGCCGTCAGCTTGGCCTGAGTAAGGGAGCAATTGCCTATCTGAAGGTCGCAATTTCAAACACCATGGAAGAGGATTACTCTGCCGGTAGGATTTGCAGTTTTTGGACCTCTGTAACAAAGATTGCAGCGCAAGCAGGGATGGACCGGCGACAGGTTGCACGCATCGAGGGCCATCTAGTTCAGCACGGCTTTCTGGCAAAGACCGCATCCGATCATAGTCGTCGCGCAGGTTGTCGAAGAGACGGCAAGATTGGCTATGAATTTGGAGTTAATCTCGCCCCTTTGATCAAGCGTGTGGCTGAGATACAGGCTGCGGCAGCAAGGGCTGCGTTTGAAAAAGATGAAGCTGAACGGCTGCGAACCCGGATAAAGAAGCTGTTTGGGGACATCCGCCGGTTACAATTCGGCGAGGCTATGGAGGCCGCTGAGGAGGTGCTTCCCAACCGCCGACCTTCGACGATCCAGAATTTCGAACGCTTGAAACAAGTCACTGAGGCACTTGAGGCAGTCTGGGACGAATTTTCGCTGAAAAACAGTAGGGGTGAAAAGTCCCTCCAGTGCGACAATTCACCCCCACCCAATACAAGTAAAGAAAATAGAGAAAAAAATTGTAGCTCCAACCTCGCTGCCACACCCGATCCAGTACGTCTTGCCCCAGGTCAAGCTGCGCTTTTAGCAAGCAAACCTCTGCAAGAGATTATCGAGCTATACTGGAATTCCTTCGACAGCCGAGGGCCGCTTAGTTGGCGAACTATTCAACTTGCCGTAAGGGAGCGCGCCGATCAACTGGGGATCAGCTCTTCAGTTTGGCAACGCCAATGCCAGGTGATTGGGGCGCAAGGAGCCACGCTGTGCCTCCTGATCGCGGATCGCAACGCGGAACGCACTGACGGCTATCGGGTGCGTGATCCTGCTGCTGCATTTATTGGTATGGTGCGATCTGAAAGACGACGCGGAGCGGTTATTCAATGCCTTCTCGGCGAACTATCTGACTTCATTGGAGCGCAGGCAAATGGCTTATGAGGTATGGTTCGCAAAAGACCACTCTCAAAATTCAGATCCCTCAGCTACTCTAGGCCGCGCGCCCATCAATAGGCTGGCGCGGGCTAGGGTTGCAGCCACCAGAGGTGGCTTCGATCCGAAGCGGATCGGCGGCGCAACCGCTTGGCTGGGTACAGGGGCGCAGCGTCCTGTCCGGCATGTTGCTTGCAACATAATAGTCGGTCCATATTGTGTTTCTTTTCAAACCCGGGGGCTGTGATGTCTGGCCCTCAATTTATGCACCTCCAGTCCTTTGCCAGGAAAGCCAACAAAGGCGGCCAATCTGTGGAGCAAGTATTAGGGGAAGCGGCTCGGGAGGCAGTGTTCTGCAAGCATGTCGTCGATCCAATCGCACCAGAGATCGTTTATGGAGGAGACATCGAAACTGTTCGACGGCTGCATGATCAGATGGTCGAAGGGGGAGGTGTCGAGGTGACTCTCAAGAGCGGCAAAGTCTCGCGCCGCGGAATTCGTAAAGATCGCCACACGCTTTTGACAGCAGTGGCCTCTCACCCGTTTCCCACGGAACTTGTCCGCGATAACCCTGATGCGCGAGCCAGCTACGAGCATTGGCGTGATCGGAATATTGTCTGGCTTAAGCAGCAATTCGGGAGCGGCCTGGTGTCAGTGATCGAGCATTGGGACGAGCAGCACCCCCACATCCATGCGTATGTTCTCCCTTTTGACGATCCCGGTTGTTCTGCCCGCCATCTCAACCCGGCGTGGGAGGCCAAAGAGACCGCGATGCGGGCAGCCAAAGAAAACGGGCATACCGACAAAGAGGCTGTGAAACTGGGCAACGTGGCTTATCGGGAGCGGGCACGCGAACTACAGGACAATTATTTCGAGAATGTGAGCTTGCCTTGCGGTCTCACACGTACTGGACCAAAGCGGCGCCGTTTGAGCCGTCAGCAATGGAAGGCTGAAAAAGAGGCAGCGCAGCGCGATGCTCAATCGCTCAAGAAGGTTAATGACCGGCAACATGCACTGACAGTGGCCAAGGCGAAGGCCGAGCAGACCTTAAAGGCGGAGGCGCAGCGCTTAGCGAACACGAAACGGCTTTGGGAGGATGCTCATCAGCGCGCGGAAAGATGGGAGGCGGATGCTGAGCGCGCAACCAAGGATGCGCAGCGTGTTCGCGAAGAGATGGGCGTCCAGCAGGCTCGCTTGCATGAAGAACAGCATCAACTCGCGCACGACCGCACAAATGCGCTGAAAGAGGTAATCGAGATCGTTCTTCAGCTTGTCCAGGGGGGTGTTAGTGGCACAGTTCGTCCACACCCGCACAAAAGATCATGGGTCATTGCTGACGAAGATCTTCGTGATCGAACCACGCAGCTGGCTGCGCCTGATTTGATCAAAAGTTTTTTTGAATCTTTTGCACGATGCATGGACATCTCTAGCTGCGCAACTGAACGATTTCGAAAGATCTAAGGCTGCTGAGGTTTTTCAAGAACCGGTTGAACGAGGGCTGAGACAGGGAGCAGAAAGCGATCCCTCACCGCGATAGGTTTTAACGGCGCAGGTCAAACTTCCAAAACAAAGGCCGGGTCAAATTCCAATTCCTCAGCCGGATACCCCCGCTGGTTCATGACGAAGCGGATCGGCCCATTATCGCCGTTTCCGACCCACTCTCCTGGATCGTGGCTGTGGCCACAAATCCAAGCATTTATGTCGAATTTCTGGATGCGTTGCCTGAGATCACAGGCGAACCCGTTGTTTGCCGCGCGTTTCGCGTCGCCACCTATCAGACGCCAGGGGGCTATGAGTTGGCGGACAGGAAGATGATGCGTCATGACCACGGTTGGCCCGTCAAACGGCGTGCTAAGGGCAGCAAAAATTGCGGCTTTGTCGCGGCTGTGACAGTTCAACATGTCCTCAAGGCTGAACAGCATATTGGGGCGGTAAAAAATGGCGCGATAGTCCGGCATCAGATCTGAGACACGCTCGCGGGCAAGGTTCTCCAGCGCGGGGTATAGCTGCAAATCGGTCCACAGCGTCGCACCGATAACTCGCACATCAGCAATTTCGGTCGCCGCGCCATGCAAAACGCGAATATCCAGCCCTTCGGCCTTGAGTTTGGCGAGCTGGCGCTCTTCGTCTCTCAGCAGATCCTGCCACACTGCCCCGTAAGGCTCATGGTTTCCCCAGATGAGCACCACTGGGCAATCATATTTTCTCGCAGCCATGGCAGGGATCTCAAGATGGCGGCCCTTTGTGTGGGTGTCGCCAGCAATAAGAATGCCATCAATGCCGCTCAACACTTCTGGTAGTTCAAACCCATGCCAGGCTTCGTCGTGCAGATCGCTCCAGACCAAAAACCGCGCCATTTGCTACTTGCTCATCAGTTCGGGGATTTGTTGTGCATCAAACTGCTGTTTTCCGTCTTGCCGGCCTTGCCAAGGTGCGCCCAACTTTCGCGAACGGGGGGGATTGTCCTCGGTCAAATCGGCTTGAAAGCCTTATCGCTGGAAGCTTGCGTATGCCCACAATATGAGGCGTTTCGTTGCGAGTGAGACATGCGCAAATGACTTAATTATTTGAAAAATAAGCGGCTTTGTTGACGAATGCTTCACAAGACGCGTTGTATTCATCGCATTCCCGAACCAATTTCGTCAATTCCTTGAAACGGGCATCTTCCGCCTCATTGCGCGATCGCGTTGCGAGTGCGGAATATTCCGCTCGCCATGTTTTGCACTGAGAAGTGTCAAAACCGTTTGGGATTTCTTTTTCACTCATTGCGATACCAAATCTCTTTGGGAAGGTCTCTTTTGCAGGCCATCACCAAAAAGAAACCTCCAGCCACGACAAAAGGTATCCCCCACCAGTCGATACCTTTGCCGTCTACAAAGGCAAGAAACAGTCCCAGGACGGTCACTACGAGGCTTAGGCCGACACCCTGGAGTCGTCGAAGCCACACCGGCGTCATGTCTTTCTTGGCATGGCACTGGCCGCAAACGTCCGCGCGCGGATCGAGTTCAGCGTAGCAAAACGGGCAATGTACGGCTTCGAGTGAAAGGATGCCGTCGGCCATTTTGATACTCCCAGCTCGAAATTAAACGAAGAAAACTATGCAAGTCAGCGGTCTTGTGATGAATGATACGATTAGTCCGTGGACGATTAAACACCTTTCTTGCGCTACAGCAATATGGAGTGCAGTTTTACAGTTGAGGATTTTGGCAAGCGTTTGCGAGCGTTGCGCAAAGAGCGCGGCTATTCGCAGGAGAGCTTTGCGCTGACGGTAGAGCTGGACCGAACTTACATCGGCGGGATCGAGCGAGGGGAGCGAAACCCTGGTCTGAAGACAATTGTAAGGATTGCCGATGCGCTCGACGTGCCAGTGGCAGATTTGTTCGTAGTCCACTGATACCCCAAGGGGTGAATACCATGCAGGCGCAGGTATCCACCAATAAAATCAATAAATTGAGATTTGTGTTTTGTTGTGACTATCGCGCGAGCGCGTTGAGGATCTGCGCGCGCACTTCCCCGGGATCTCCACTTTCCATTGTGGCCATGACAAATACAGCCTTACCGCCTGATGCTTTGGCCCACTGTTGGCCAATCAGCTCCTTTTCGCGGCTGTCTCGGCTTTCTTCAGGGGTGCGATCCTTGCCTTTGTATTCAACAACAAGAAATCGTCCATCCTCCATCACACCGACGAAATCCGGATAGAATTTGTCTGTTGATGTCGGCAGAGAAAACGAATTCGGATGCTTGCTGACATTTCGTGTCCAAAATTTCAGGCGTGGCGACGCATTCAAGCCGAGAGCGTCTAGCGCTAGGGCACATTTCACCTCTTCGCCTGCGTCACCCTTTTTGCTATCAAATTCTGGCACTTCACGAGGTCCCATGAAATGGTGCTTGAAAGTGTACATGCCGCGATACTTGGGGACATCGCTATACATCTCGTCAAAGAATCTGATGCCTTCATCAAACGAAATCTCGAGCCGTGCCTCTGGCCCGAACAAGTTCATCTGATAAACATTATTGCGTTCTTCCTGGCGAAACTCCTGAATCTTGGCATTCAGTTTGCGGGCGAGAATGAACTTGCAGCGCATCAGTTGCGAAAGAGGGATGTTTCGGTCGCGAGTTAGGTGTGTGACAACATCGTTTAGCCAGGCCAGAAGCTCTGGCTGTCCGATCCAGGGATCTCGGACTTTGCCATCCAACCAGCGAACCAAGGTGTTTGGCGTCCAGTCGTCAACCTCAATGTCCAGCGACAGTTGGTCAGAACTATCTGCGGCCGAAATGGTTACACGATTTCCATCAAGGTCAATTTCGAAGGTGTTTGTGGTCTCTACCACGTCGAATTCTGCGCTGGTCAACCGTGCAGGGTGATTGGCCAGAGACCAATCATGAAACTCCATGAAAATATCAGTATCGCCAAAGACAAGCTCGCCCTGAACATGCGCCATGAGGCGTGGCAACGTGAACTCTTCCCCCATATGGGCAGGAGCTAAATCTTCTGCATTCTTTGCTTTGAACTCCTCCAGCCTTTCACGCAATTCACCGTGCAGGCGTGGCGGTGTGTTCTCAAACAGGCGCTTTTCCTCTTTCGGTTTCGGGACGCCTGTAAACTCCACAGCGGTTTGGCCGCCTTCCGACACGGAAACCTTGATCTTGCCGGGGGCGACGGCCGCAATGTCACGCCGCTCCTCTTCAGAGGCGTCTACCGTGACCGTCATCGTGGGGCTTGGCCGGGATTGGCGGCCAAACAGCCCGTCATCCAGTCCTGGCTGCTCAGCCTCAATATTGGCCTCTGCCTCACTCTCCTCAAATCCCATATCGACCAGCTTGTCGCGCAGGCTGACAGCGGCTTCGGAGAAGTGTTTTGAGACGAGCTTGGCATAGGATTTGTTCAGTGCGGCTTCCTTGCGTTTGGTCGCGTATGGCATCCGCAGAACCCGGCCCAAAAGCTGCTCGGCATCGGTAGAGCTGCGGATATTGGCCAGGGAGCAGAACACATAGGCAAAGGAACAGTCCCAGCCTTCTTTCAGCGCCTCGATGGTGATGACGTATTCAATGGGGCAGTCAGGTTTGAATAGATCAATTCCGTCAAGCTCACGCTGCGCGCCCGTGGCCAAGGCAATTTTTGCCGGGTCGATGTCTTCATTGTCGATAAGGTGCTGTTTCAATACGTCAACAGTGACTTCTTCGCCTTTCTTCTGCGCCTGAAACAGCACAATGGGGCGGATATAGCCCTGACGATCCAGATCGGCGTTCTCTTGCAGTTCTGCGCGCTTCAGAATGGCGGAGTTGACTGCCCCCTGCCAGGTTTCGGCCTCATCCAGCACCACCGGCATTTTGATCATCTCTTCATCCTTCAGCTCTTGGGCCGAAACGGAATGAAGGATGTTGTTGAACCCTTTTGGGGTCGCGGTGAACTCAATCAAAGCACTTGGGTTGATGCGCTCATAGATTTCCTGGCTCAGCTTGGAACCGGCCTTGTGCGCTTCGTCCATGATCACAAGTGGCCGGTGCAGATGCATCAGGTTGGCGAAGCTATACCGAACGCCTTTATCGTCTTCGGTGCGTTCAAGCCCGGGCGCGGAGCCGGGAACCGCCGTGAAATGCGGCTCCAGCATCTCATGGTGGGCATAAACCTTGCGGCCATCGGTATTGGTCACGCGCAGGGTCTGGATCGTGCCGACAACGACGCAGAGGTTGGAGCGCAGATCATGCGGTGTGATCTGGTTGAAGTCGCTGATGTCAAAGACGCGCACGCGGCCCTCAAAAGCATCATCCAGAACCTGGCGATAGGGATGGCGCGGGTTTTTCAGCGCCTCTGCCGTCTGCACCCGGATAGTGTTTGTTGGCACCAGCCACAGCACCAGCGGAAAATCCTTTTCCACCCAAGCGTCCTTGGCCACGGTGATTGAATGCGCGGCCAGTATGGTTTTGCCGCCGCCCGTGGGCAGGCGCAGGCAGACATAGGGCACCTCTGGCAGTGCTTTGATTGGCCTGTAGCCTGCGGCATAGCCTTTCAGCCGCTTGGCCAGCTCCGGTTCTGACGTGATCTGCTCATAGGCTGATTTGGGGCCGGAAATGCGGGCCTCTTCCAGATAGCGCCGCAATGTGGCGAGAGAGGCCTTTTGATAATCCTTGAGGTTCATTTGCGGGCTTTCACGTCATATGGGGTTTGTTTGAATTCGATATTTTCAGCTTTCAGCGTCGCCTCTGACAGGGCAGTGCGTTCGCCGTAAATGGTGAGCGGGCCGGAAAATTCGCCCATAGCCTGGCGGATGGTGGCCAGCGTTTTGCGGGTCAGCACGTTGCCGCCGGAAACGGATTTGTCGCCAAGGATGCCATTATACAGAAGCGCCAAGCCGCGCCCGTCCTGAGCACCAAGGAAAGGGGAGAGCGGCTGTGGTTCAGACCAGGGCTGTCCTGTTTCAGCAAACCAGATATGAGCGGCAAGGGTGGGGAAACGGATGTCGGGCTGGATTTGTCCTTCTTCCGTGAAAACTGGCGACCCGAGGCGATAGAAACGGAAGCCACCACCGCCTTGCCAGTTCACTGCCTTTGAGATGCCCCCATTTTCGCCTTCGGCAACTTTTTGAATACGTGGGACGCAATGGGTGACGGCGTGATCACCTCGTTCGATACCAATCCACCTGCGGTTCATCTTGTGCGCAACCGCGGCCGTTGTTCCTGAGCCAAGAAAGCTATCCAGAACCAGGTCCCCCGGTTTGGAAAAAAGTTCGAAGACACGCTTCACGAGCGCTTCGGGTTTCTTGCTTTTGGGGAATTTGACCTGCCCTTCATTGTGCAGGTTGTTTGACCGGAGGTCACCCCAAAGGTTGGTCAATGGCTCGCCTGCAATGAGTTGACCGTCAATCTCTTTGAGCTTTCCTCGGTAAAATAGCCAACGCTTCCCGTTCTGAAGGTAGATGTCTGGGTGGTTTTCCCGTTCTTGGAGGAAAATACGGTCTGGCTCGCGCAGAGACAAGTCTATCATGTCCCGAGTTTCCTGCCCAACTGCGTTGTAGTCAGGTGAAACGGGTTGGACGACGCGGTGTGAGTTTTCGATAACAAATCCGTTGAGCGCCTCTTCGTATTCATCCCCAAGCGCTTTTTTCTGCTGGGTGACCTTCATTCCTGCGTTCGCCGCAAACGCCCTGGTAAGGGGCACAAGCCTCCAAGCGTGATACGGTTCTTCATAGTTCGCGATAAACGATGAATACCTTTTGTCCCGCTCCCTGCCTGTAAAGACACGATAAGGCGCCCATGCCTCAGACTTGTCTTTCGCATACATCAGGACGTAATTTGTTACAGTCACGAGGCCGGGGTTAATCGACTTGTGCCCTACAGCCGCCCCTTGAACAAACGTTGCAAGATTTACCCTGTTAGAGCGTCCAAATATCTCGTCCATAATGACGATGAAGTAGGCGAGTTCTTCGTCATCCAAGTGTACTGCAACCGTACCTCCGGGCGCCAAGAGTTCATGGATAAGCCGCATTCGAGGGACCATCATCCCTAGCCAAATTGAATGCTCGAGATTGTCGTCATAGTGTTCAAATGCTTGGCCGGTGTTAAATGGCGGGTCGATGTAGATGCACTTCACCTGGCCAGCGTAATAGGGTAGCAGAGCCTTCAAGGCGTCCAGATTGTCGCCTTGGATCAGCATGTTGCCGGTATCTCGGTCGCCATAGCCCAGCTCAGGCACCTCCTCCAGCAGGCGGTAGGGCACCTTTTCAGCGGCGCGTACATCTTCGTCTCGGGTCAACCAGCGTAGGGTCGGCATCTGCTCGGCTCTTTCTTATTTTGTGGGGGCGCGACGCGTGTGCGCCTCTGCCCGGCGACGACGGGCAAGTGTGTTCATGCTGTAAACGGAGAAAGTCAGTGCAATTGGCCAAAGAAAAGCGATGGTCAATGCGGCCTGCGTGAACTGAGGCGCAAAGATCAAAACGCCTAGGGCAATAGCCATGAGGCCGCAGGCAAACAACCCGATGAGCAAAGGCACCCTTAGCGCGACGGGCAGCCATTCATCCGGCTCGTACTGCGCAAGCAGCGCATCAATATCAGCATTGGGAATGCGTCCGGGAGGGGTGAAACGCAGAACTGTCATTGGGCCATGTCCAGCAAGTTATCGAGCCCTAGGGCACTCAGGTTGGGCAATTCTCCGGTGCGGCGTTCGGCGGATAGGCGCTCGGTATATAGCCTGCAAACGATCATCCAGCGTTTCCTGGTGCCAAGCCGTTCACCGCGCTCTGTCAGGCGTTCTTCCACGCGCTCCAATATGTCGCCAAGGGCCTGAAGCGCGCCTTCCTCGCGGTTCTGAACTCCGGTATCCCCATCCAGAATCCACAGTGGATCGGCTTGATAGACTTCAAGCAACTTCGCCAACACAGGTACGGTCAAATCGCGCTCGCCACGTGCGTAGTTGTGCAGAGTGGTCCTGCTGATGCCAAGAGACGCCGCAAAATCGGTCTGAGATGCATTTGCCGTGCGGCGAACCTGTTCGAGACGTTCTCCGATAGGCGACTCTGTAGACAAGGCAAACCTCCCCGTTGAACGCAAAGCGGAACAAGTGTTATCAGTCGTGAACATATGCCCGCGAATGAAATCAATTCGGGAAACAAATATCAAATTGTGAACAGGAGTCACCATTCGATGTCAGATCTCCATCAACAATTGGAAAGCCCTCGACAGGTGGCGGAACGGCTAGGCTGGCCACTCGCTCGAGTGCGGAAGCTGATACGTGCAAAACAGATCCGGCATGTAAAGGTCGGAGGGATCTATCTGCTGCCCCAAGGCGCACTAGAGGAATATTTGGAGGCGAATACGGTCGAGCCGTTGCCCAAGCCTGCATCTAGTGGATGAGGTTCGGTCATGGCTCGATTGATTCCACTTGCCGCGAAAGAAAGTACTGCGGCACAACTCCTTGATATGTCGGTCAGAGAATTTCGGGCGGGTGTCGCGGCAGGGCATTTGCCGGCCGGCAAGGATATTGGGGGAGAGGTTCGCTGGGATACAGGTTTGCTCCAGCGCATCATTGCAGGAGAGCTTATTGATGGAAACGAGGAGGTCCGGTGGTAGCTCGAAAAAAGTACCTCTGGCAGCATCCGAGCGGTCGCTGGTACGTCAGGAAAGGTGGGCGGTACTATCGGATTCATGCAGAAGACGGCACGCCAGAATTTGATGAAGAGTATTGGGAGATACTTCGTGGGAAGCGCCACGAAGTAAGGAGGTCGTGGTCGGTTTTGATTGCGGAGTTCCGCCAGTCGGAAAAATGGGCAGGTTACAAGCCCAGATACCGTGAAGACCTTGAAAAGATTTTCCTTTACCTGGATGAGAAGATCGGCAAACGGGACGTGAAATGGCTGACGACTGCCGAAGTCTACAAAGCGATGGAGCTGAATTCTCATCGCGTCAGATTTGCAAACTATATCCCTGTTGCACTTACGTTGCTGGTCAAGTTGGCTCGCAGAAAGGGGTGGATGCAAGAGAACCCTGCCGAAAACATCGAGCTGCTGAAGGTTCCTGAGGAACGCAAAAAACCTCATATTCCCTGGACCCATGCAGGAGTTGCAAAGTGGCGGCAAGAAGCGAAGCCCCTTGCGCTTCTGATCTTTGAAATCGGTGTCGGAAGTGACCAAAGGCCAGGGGATTGGAATGGTTTTTCTTGGGGTGATTATGACGGCGAAAATTTGAAGCTGACCCAGAACAAAACTGGCACCAGGCTTTTGCTTCCATGCACTCCGGAACTCAAAGAACAGCTCGATCTTGCCAGAAAAGCGCTTGGTAACACGCATATTCCAGACCGCCCGATTTTGGCGAATGATGATGGTTCGCCGATGACCTATCACAAGATCGCACGGGTAATGAGAGGCGAGAGAGCGCGCTTAGGGTTACTTTAACATGACCTTCATGCGCTTCGTTACCGAGGGGTGAAAGAGCTGGCCTATGCGGGGTGCAACGATGACGAGATCGCCAGTTACTCCGGACACATGTCCAAGGCCATGATCAGACACTACGCCGGTGAAGCAAGGCAATAAATGAACGCGAAAAGAGCAAACGCCAAGAGAATGAAGAAATGAACGAAACGAGACCGAACCGTGAAACTGATACCACCAGTGATACCCTCACATGTGCAATATCAGCTAAGTCATTGAATTTTTTGGAGGCGAGTACCGGAATCGAACCGGTGTACACGGATTTGCAATCCGCTGCGTAACCACTCCGCCAACTCGCCAGCCGTGGTGTAGGGCGTGATTAATCACATGCTTGCAGCCTGTGCAAGAGGCGTATTGCCTCTGTCCGGGCCAAAAACTGCTTTTCTTCCCAGATAGGAAAAATCTCAGCTGTCCGCACTTTGGCCAGGTGCTGCCGCACGGATGGCTTTGGCGATCAAGGCGGGAATACCGGGCAGCGCGCCTGTGACGGGCAGCAGAATTCCTTGGAAACAGGCAGCCTCAAGCGCTTGGGGGATGTCCTGTTTTACATGGTCGCCGGCCTGGGCAAAGAACGGCAGGCAAATTGAACAAGCAGGCAAGGCGGTTGCGGCGGTTTCAATCCGCGGGAATTGTTCCACATAGCCGGGCGACAGAGTGCAGCCGGGCAGCAAGGGACGCAGGCGGGCGGCAAAATGTTCTGCGGCCTCTGCTGCTTTGGGGCCGCGGGCAGAGCCGTGCGCGGCAAGCAGAAGATGCGTTTCTGCTAACGGCCAGCTTAGCCTTTGTGCGGCCAGGCGGACGGCCTGTGCCGCGAGGGCGGGAAGGTAGGCATCCAGACCGAAAGGCGGTGCCATGCGGTAGCTGCGGCCCTGAAGGCGGCCGGGCAGAGCCTTGGCCGTGAACCATCCCTGCGACATGAAAAACGGATAGACCACGGCGTCCTCGGCCATTTCGCGCTCCAGCCGTCCAGGCGTGGCTAGGGTGGCGGAGCGCACATCCCAGTCCGGCAGATGCGCCGCAACCTCTGCTGCGAGACCGGCCAGGGCGGCCTCTGCCGGAACAGGGTCGGAAGGCTGGCCATGGGCGGTTATAACGGCGGTGCGCGTGATCTTTGTCAAGGTGGGGGTCCGGATCGTTGAAATTGCGGAAGCTGGCAGGATTGTTCCTATATTTGGGGAGCTTGCCGGGAACTCTGCAAGGCTTGGAGGGATTTTTTCTGCGGTGTGTTGAGAAACGAAACCAAGAAGGTTGACCTTCCCGGGCGCTTCACCTAAATCAGCAAACACTCTGAGCGGGTATGGTGAAATGGTATCATAAGAGCCTTCCAAGCTTAAGGTGCGGGTTCGATTCCCGCTACCCGCTCCAGATCTTCCCCGATTGCCATTCTGTTACACCGTGACGCGGGTTGTCCGCGCTTTCATGTGCTTTTTGAAACGGCTCAGTGCTTGACGCGCGGGGCCTGCAGGGCCATGAACCTTGGCGAATGCGCGGGATTTCATACCCGCCAGCCCAAAGTGCAGAAGGATCCGGAATGGCGCGGAGACAAGCGGCCCCGAATGCGGAACAGGAGCGGGAAGGCTCCCGTAAAATTGGCGTGCTGTCGGCGCTGTGGCCGTATATGCGGCCATACCGTTTGCTGATGCTTGCCGCGACTTGCGCGCTGGTGATGACCGCAGGGCTGTCGCTGACGCTGCCTTTGGCGGTGCGCCGGGTGGTGGACAATTTCCGGGTCTCGGATTCCGAACTTCTGAACCTCTATTTTGGCGCGGCGCTGGGAATTGCTGCGCTGCTCGCGGCTGGCACCGGCGTGCGCTATGCGCTGGTGACCCGGCTGGGGGAGCGGGTGGTGGCCGATATCCGCAAGGCGGTGTTCGACCGGGTGATCGGCATGAGCCCGGAGTTTTACGAACGGGTCATGACCGGCGAGGTGCTGAGCCGGATCACCACTGATACAACGCTGATCCAGTCGGTACTGGGATCCTCGGTGTCGATTGCGTTGCGCAATCTGCTGATTTTCCTTGGCGGCATGGTGCTGATGCTGCTGACCTCGGCCAAGCTGACGATGATGGTGCTGCTGATCGTGCCGGCCGTTATTGTCCCGATCCTGGTGCTGGGCCGCCGCCTGCGCGCGATCAGCAAGGAAAACCAGGACTGGATTGCGGCCTCGTCGGGCAATGCGGGCGAGGCGCTGGGGGCGGTGCAGACCGTGCAGGCCTTTACCCATGAGGCCGCCAGCCGCCTGAAGTTCGGCGAGATGACCGAGACCGCCTATAATGTTTCCTGCCGCCGGATCCAGACGCGTGCTTATCTGACGGTAATCGTGATTTTCCTGGTGTTCTCCGGCGTTGTCGGCGTGCTGTGGATGGGCGCCAATGACGTGCGCGCGGGTGTTATGTCCGAAGGGTCCCTGATCCAGTTTGTGATCTATGCGGTGCTGGTGGCAGGCTCGGTGGCGGCGCTGTCGGAAATCTGGAGCGAGCTGCAGCGCGCTGCCGGCGCAACCGAGCGGCTGGTTGAGCTGTTGAACGCCAAGGATACCGTGCTGGATCCGGTTGCGGCGCAGGTGCTGCCCGCGCCTGTTAAGGGTGAAATCCAGTTCGACAATGTGTCGTTCCGCTATCCGTCGCGCCCCGATGTCTCGGCGCTGGACGCGGTGTCGCTGGCGGTAAAGCCGGGCGAGACTGTTGCATTTGTCGGACCGTCCGGCGCGGGCAAGACCACCATCATTCAGTTGCTACAGCGGTTCTATGACCCGAACCAGGGCGCGGTGAAACTGGACGGTGTGGCGCTGACGGCACTGCAGCGGGATGAGTTCCGCCATCACATCGCGCTGGTGCCGCAGGACCCGGTGATTTTTGCGGCCTCAGCCCGCGAGAATATCCGCTTTGGCCGGCCAGAAGCCTCGGATGCCGAGGTTGAGGCTGCAGCCCAGGCCGCCGCCGCGCATGACTTCATCTCGAAACTGCCCGAAGGCTATGACAGTTTTGTCGGCGAGCGCGGGGTGATGCTGTCGGGCGGCCAGAAACAGCGGATTGCCATTGCCCGTGCCATCCTGCGCGATGCGCCGGTACTGCTGCTGGACGAGGCGACCTCGGCGCTGGATGCTGAAAGCGAACGTCTGGTGCAGGCCGCGGTGGACGAGCTGAGCCAGGGCCGGACGACACTGATCGTGGCGCACCGTCTGGCAACGGTCAAAAAGGCCGACCGGATTGTGGTGATGGATCAGGGCCGGATCGTGGCCACCGGCACCCATGATGAGCTGGTGGCGCAAGGCGGGCTTTATGCGCGGCTGGCCAAGCTGCAGTTCACCGAAGGACTGGCGGCGGAGTAACTGCTGAACAGAGCAAAGTGACAAGCGCCCCGGATCGTTTCCGGGGCGCTTTTTGCTGGTAAAACCGCCAAAGGCCGGAAAATGGCGCCACGTCATGCCGCAAATTGCCTTGGCGTGACCCTGCACCGGCGCTTGCGCAATTGCCTGTTTGCAATAGTCTGGGCGCAAACAGAACACCCCATGAATTGGGGGAACGGGGAGGAGATTTATGGGATTTTCCGGAGTCGCAGACCGCGACGCGCTGCAGAACGAAATGCCGTATGAGGCGCGGGATCTGCCGGCCACGCTGTATGGGCTGCTGTCACGGACGGCGGGCAAATACCCCAACGGCAAGGCAGTCAGCTATCAGATTTTTTCCGGCCCCCGGGACAAGGCGGAAACCCTGACCTGGAGCACGCTGAAGGATCAGGTGAGCCAGGCGGCCAATATGTTCCGCGCGCTGGGGATCGGAGAGCAGGACGTGGTCGCCTATGTGCTGCCCAATTGCCACGAGACGCTGGTGACCATGCTGGGCGGCGCGGTGGCGGGGATTGTGAACCCGATCAACCCGCTCTTGGAGCCAGAGCAGATCGCGTCGATCCTGCGTGAAACCAAGGCCAAGGTGGTGGTGACCCTGCGGCCCTTCCCCAAGACCGACGTGGCCCAGAAGGTGGCCGAGGCCGTGCGCCATGCGCCCGGGGTGAACACGGTGCTGGAAGTGGACCTGAACCGCTATCTGACGCCGCCGAAATCCTGGATCGTGCCGCTGATCCGGCCCAAGCTGGACAATCAGGCCAAGGCGGCCCATGCAGATTACCTGAATTTCTCCAAGGAAATGGCAAAACATCCCGCCACGCTGAATTTCGCCGACAGCGACGGCGACCGGGTTGCCTGCTATTTCCACACCGGCGGCACCACGGGAATGCCCAAGGTTGCGCAGCACAAATACTCAGGCCTGATCTATAACGGCTGGCTGGGGGACAAGCTGCTGTTCACCGAAGAAGACAACATCATGTGCCCGCTGCCGTTGTTTCATGTCTTTGCAGTGCATGTGATCATGATGGCGGCGGTATCCTCGGGGGCGCATGTGGTGTTTCCGACGCCGCAGGGCTATCGCGGCGAGGGGGTGTTCGACAATTTCTGGAAGCTGATCGAACGCTGGAAGATCACCTTTATCATCACCGTGCCCACTGCTGTTTCGGCGCTGATGCAGCGGGAAGTGGACGCTGATATCTCCTCGGTGAAAACGGCGTTTTCGGGCTCGGCCCCGATGCCGATGGAATTGTTCAAGCGGTTCGAGGCAGCGTCAGGCGTGACCATTGTCGAAGGTTACGGGTTGACCGAGGCGACCTGCCTGGTGTCCTGCAACCCTCCGGGCGGGGAGAAGAAGGTCGGGTCGGTTGGGATCCCTCTCCCCTATACCGATGTGCGGATCGTCAAGCAGACCTCCGACGGCCCGCTGGAATGCGGTGTTGATGAAGTGGGGGAAATCTGCATTTCCAACCCCGGCGTCTACCCCGGCAACACCTATACCGAAGCCGAAAAAAACGCGGACCTCTACTATCAGGACAAATACCTGCGCACCGGCGACTTGGGGCGGATTGACGGGGATGGCTACCTGTGGATCACCGGCCGTGCCAAGGATCTGATCATCCGCGGCGGCCACAACATCGATCCGGCCGAGATCGAAGAGGCGTTGCTGGGGCATGAAGCGGTGGCATTTGCCGGCGCTATCGGCCAGCCGGATGCCCACTCGGGCGAGCTGCCTTGCGCCTTTGTCGAGCTGGTGGGCGGCGCCTCGGTCAGCGAGGCGGAGCTGCTGGAATACTGCAAAATCCACGTGCATGAGCGGGCGGCGATCCCCAAGCATATGACGGTGCTGGACGAGCTGCCGAAAACCGCCGTGGGCAAGGTATTCAAGCCGGATCTGCGCAAACATGCGATCACCCGTGTTTACAACGGCGCACTGGAAAAGGCCGGTTTGGCTGCACGTGTTGTCAGTGTCACCGACGACAAAAAACGCGGCCTGGTGGCCCAAGTGGCGGCCAATGGCAGTGCCGAGCCTGAAATTTCCGCTGTTCTGGCCAGCTTTACCCGGCCCTGGGAGCCGGCGGCGGACTGAACCTGATTGTAAACGTGAGATAAAAGGCGCCCTCAGGGGCGCTTTTTCATTCAGGCATTCCATTTGCGGGAATCTCTGCCTAGGCTCGGAAAAACAGACACGCAGGGAGGCTCGCGGATGGATTATGAACGGCTGATCGACGAAGAGACCTGGGACTTTATCCAGAAGACCGGGGAGCACTACCCTGATGACGCCGTTGAAATGTCCATTGAAGAGCAGCGCCTGATTTATGACTCCATGGCACGCGAGTTCCGGGTGCCGCGTCCGGATGTGGTTTCGGTCATGGATACATCGGCTAACGGGGTACCGGTCCGGGTCTACACCGCAGGCGATCCGACCCGCACGGTGCTGTTCTGCCATGGCGGCGGTTTTGTGGTTGGCGGGCTCGACAGCCATGACGATGTCTGCGCCGAGATCTGCGCCCAGACCGGTTACCGGGTAGTGGCCGTGGATTACCGCCTGGCGCCGGAGCACAAGCACCCGGCCGGTTTCGAGGATGCCTGGACCGCCTTGGAATGGGTGGAGGCCGCTTATGGCACCGGCATTGTCCTGACGGGCGACAGCGCCGGTGCGAACCTGTGCGCTGCGGTGGCGCATCATGCGCGTGGCCGGACAGAGGCAATCCTGGGGCAGGTGCTGATTTATGGCGCCTTTGGCGGCGATGTGAACCAGGGGTCCTATATCGAACATGCCAAAGCGCCGATGCTGACCCGCGAGGATGTGCTGTTTTACATGGATATCCGCACCGATGGCGCGGCGCCGAAAGATGATCCGCTGTTAACACCGCTTACCGACAGCGATTTTGCAGGCCTGCCGCCGACAGTGCTGGTGACGGCTGATTGCGACCCGGTGCGCGATGACTCCCGCGATTACAGCGACCGCATTCTGGAGGCCGGCGGCAAGGCGCATTGGATCAACGAGCCGGGCCTGATCCACGGATATCTGCGCGCCCGCCACAGCGTGGGCCGGGCGCGGGACAGTTTTGAGCGGATCTCGGTCGCGATCGAAGCACTGGGACAGGGGATCTGGAGCTACGATGACGAGGCGCCCTAGCCGGCAACCTCACGGCATTGCTCCTGTACCAGCGATGTATCCAGCCAGCCGCCGCTGGTTGCCTGCCAATCCGGGCCGGAGGTTGTGACATAGGTCCAGCTGCCGACCGGGATGTGTGAATAGCTGACATAATCTCCGGCAACGATCTGCCCGACCAGCGGTGCATCCGGACGGTGTCCCGCGCGCAGGCCGGTCACCGGACCCAGCCAGCCCAGGCAGGCGCTTTCAAATTCGTCACGCACAGGCAGGTCCCACAGCTGGTGCCTGAGGAACAGATCGTCCAGGTCCAGATAGGTCTGTTTGTTGTTCACCCGGCAGCCGAACCGCGCCTCCATCTCCTTGACCAAAGCCACCATCCGCCCGGCGTGCGGCGGCAGGGATACGGATTTGCCGATGCAGTCGCCGTTGTCGAACACCGCCCGGCCCAGCGGCGAGCCGAAACAATACCCGGCCCGGTCGATAACAGCGTTTCTGGTGAACCAAAGGTCGTGACAGGCATCGCTGGCCAGTACCGGGGACGCCAGCAGGCACAGCGCGGCAGCAAAAGATTTCATGGCAATCCTTCCTGATCAACAAAACGGCGGCTGAGGGACATCCTAGCACACAACCGCCGATTTCGCGTTACTTCAGGAACGGTTCTGCCTTCATGGTGCCGGCAATGGGCGCGCCCAGACGCTTCAGGATGGTCGGCGCCAGCTGGCGCTGGTCGATCACAGCGTCATGATCGGGGCCTTCGGCATCACCAAAGTAGTACAGTGCCGTTTCCTGCTGCAGGGCGCCGCGGCCGCCATGGTGGCCGCGCTCGTCCTGGCCGTGGTCGGCGGTGACAATCACCTCATAACCCAAATCGCGCCAGCGGGTGATGAAAGGGGCCAGCATCTCGTCCATCACGAAACAGGCGTGGTCCATTTCCTGGCAATCGTGGAAATACCGGTGGCCCATGCTGTCCAGGGTGCAGGTGTGCAGCATCCCGTAGTCCAGGCCAAAGCGCAGGCAGAGGTTGGTCAGGGTGCCGAACAGGTCGACATCCGACGGGGTCATCTGATTATCTTTGCCGTAGCCGGTCATGGAATGAAACCGGCCATGGTTGATGGTCTTGCTCTCGGGCTCGTCGTATTCGATGTCGCGCACGTAATCGAACGGGTGCCGGTTGAAGAAGGACGACCAGTAGCTGTGCGCCACAGCCCCCGTCACGCCGCCCGCTTCGCGCACCTGGGAGAATACGTCCTTTTCCTTCAGCCGGAACACATTGGCATTGCCGGTGCAGCCATGGATGGCAGGCGCCACACCGGTGTGGATCGAGGCATAGCAGCTGGCCGAGATCGACGGCAGAACAGCGCGCAGTTTCCAGACGCGGGCATCGCCGCTGTCGACCCAGCCTTCGAGGTTGCCGAACAGGCGGCGGAAGTTGCGCCACGGCACGCCGTCCAGAATGATGAGCAGGAGTTTGTTGTCCATTCGCCGAATCCCTTTTTCGCGCAGACCTTGGTGCCGTATCATCGTGACGGTTTCTTGAATTGCCATTCAAAAAACGAAAGGATGGTCAGAAACCGGCATTTCGGCGGGAAGTTTCCTGGCTTTGCCGGGGAGAGGCCGGGCCGGGCTTAGAATGCGGTGGCAAGGACATAGACGCCGGCAAGCAGCAGGAGCCCGCCAGTGGAGTTAGCAAACAGGCGCGGGTTGCGGACATGCTTTTCCGCCAGTACATAAAGCGCAAGCCCGGCAATCCAGTAGAGGTTCATGATGCCGCCGGCAAACAGCAGCAGCATCAACGCCCAGCAGCAGCCGAGGCAAAAAACGCCGTGATGGGCGCCCATCAGTACAGCACCATCCAAACCTGTGCGGTTATGCGCGGTCAGAAATTGTACCGGCATCCGGCAATGAAATAGGCAGGCGTGCTTGTAGGGGGTAAACTGATAGGCGCCCGCCGCCAGCAACAACGCACCGCCAAGCGCGCGGCTGCTAAGCGACATCATGGGACCATCAGAGAGGCCCCACGATTCCAGCCACCATTGCAAGCTGGTGGCGATAATTGAAAAAACGGCCCAAGCCAGCAGATAACCGCCAAGAAACGCCAGACTCAGCAGCGGTGCCTGCTGCGGCCTGGAGCCGGCTTTCTTGATGGCCGTGTAGAGCAACAGCACAGGCGCGGCACTGGGAGTCATCATGGCGACCATCATGATCCACCACATCAGGAAGATCAGCCCGGTGTAGGCAGGCGTCCAGGCATCGTTCGCGCCCATCTGCATCGGTGCGCCAATCGGTCCGGCCATCCGTGTCATTTCTACCGCGGTCATGGTCATGCCAACGCCAAAAACAGTGTAAAACACGCTAAGCAGCACGATCAGGGCCACGGCGCCCAGCACCACTGCCTGGTCGTGGCGTGCCAACCGTTCCGCTGTTCCCTTTATGCGCAGCACCGGTGCCATGGCCGTCTCAGGCCGCGCGCTCAACGCCTCTGCCGGTCAGGTGCAGCTCGGCGATATGGGCGTGGGTTGCGCTGTTCTTGTCCAGGCTGATCGCTGCGTTGCGTGTCACGGTCGAACCGCTGGCCATGGCGGCCTCGGTGAACTCGAAGCCTTTCGGCAGCGCGATGCTGACGAAATGCGGATCCCCGGAAACGATATTGGCGATCGGCTGCACTTTGGTTTCGGCGTAATCGCCAACCTTGGCCGACCCGGTGCCGGTTTCGCGATCATAGTCCAACGAGATCGCTGCATGCAGCGTTTCGTGCTTGGTCGGGCTTGTCAGGCTGAACACATAGAACATGGTAGCGAATTCATCGGTGTCTTCGCCTGTCATGATCGCCTCCAGCGCGGCCCGCTGATCCGCGGTGGCGCGTTCGTCGATGATCATCTGCATCTGGCCGTTGCCCTCGTGCACGGCGCCCGGCCATTTATAGATCACCGCCGCATAAAGCCCGTCCAGCTGGACGCTGCCATAATGCCCCTTGTCGATACGGTAGGTCAGCATGGCTTCGCAAGTGCCGTCCGTGGGCAGCTGTGAGAACTGGCACGGACACCCCGGATTGCAATTGCAGTTGCCGATTTCCTGTCCGTGAATGGCCCAATCTGTCATAGCAGCCCCTCCAGCCTGTTGCAGTCAAACAAAACTGCCCGATGACTTCAGGTTGGCCTGCAAAGCAAAAACAGCTGCACTCAGAAACAGAACATTTATTTGCGGCTGGGTCCGCCGCATTTCCCCGGTCCCGTCAAACTATCACAAAATGACGGAGGCAGAAAAGAAAAAGCCCCCGCCCGGAACCGGGCAGGGGCGTATGACATAGCAAAAGATTACGGGATCAGTTGCCGGCGCTTTCCATCTTGCGGTGGGCAATCACCTCTTCCAGCCAGCCCAGCTTCATCTCGGGGACGGAACTCAGCAGCAAGTCGGTGTAATCGTCAAATGGCGGGCTCAGCACTTTGGACTTGCCGCCGTAGCGCTGCACCTTGCCCTGGTACATCACCGCGATGTTGTCGGAGATGGCGCGCACGGTTGCCAGATCGTGGGTGATGAACAGATAGGCCACATCCTCGATCTTCTGCAGGTCCAGCAGCAGCTTCAGGATGCCGTCCGCCACCAGCGGGTCCAGCGCCGAGGTGACCTCGTCGCAGATGATCATCTTGGGCTTGGCCGCCAGCGAACGGGCAATGCAGACACGCTGCTTCTGGCCGCCCGACAGCTCCGCCGGATAACGGTCCATGAATTTTTCGCCCAGCTCGATCTCGTCGAGCAGTTCGATGATCCGCTTCTTCTTTTCCGCGCCGCGGATGCCAAAGTAGAACTCCAACGGGCGGCCGATGATGGTGCCAACGGTCTGGCGCGGGTTCATCGCCACATCCGCCATCTGGTAGATCATCTGAAGCTCGCGCAAGTCCTCGCGGCTGCGCCCTTTGAGGTCGCCCGACAGGGTGCGGCCTGCGAATTCGATCTCACCCTCGCGCGGGGGCAGAAGCCCGGTGATGACGCGGGCCAGGGTGGATTTTCCGGAACCGGATTCGCCCACCACCGCCAGCGTCTGGCCGGGATAGAGGTCAACATTCACATTGTGCAGCACGTCGAACTGGGTGCCCTTGTAGCGCGCGGTGATGTTCCTCACGCTCAGCACCGGATCGGGCGTAGGGGCCTTTTCCTCGTGTTCGATGGAGCGGACCGAGACCAGCGCCTGGGTGTACTCCTCCTGCGGGTTGTTGATGATCTGGTCAACGGGGCCGTATTCCACGGTGTTGCCCATCTTCAGCACCATGATGTCGTCGCTCACCTGCGCCACAACCGCCAGGTCGTGGGTGATGTAGAGCGCGGCAACGCCGGTGTCGCGGATTGCTTCCTTGATCGCCATCAGCACGTCGATCTGGGTGGTCACGTCGAGCGCGGTTGTCGGCTCGTCGAACACCACCAGATCCGGCTCAGGGCACAGCGCCAGCGCGGTCATGCAGCGCTGCAGCTGGCCGCCCGAAACCTGGTGCGGGTAGCGTTCGCCGATGTTGTCCGGGTCCGGCAGGCCCAGCTTGGCGAACAGGGCGCGGGCGCGGGCTTCGGCGTCCTTGCGGGAGAACTTCTTCTGCTCCACCGCGGCCTCGACCACCTGGTCCATGATCTTCTTGGCCGGGTTGAAGGAGGCTGCCGCCGATTGCGACACATAGGTCACCTCGGCACCGCGCAGGCGCCGGATGTCCTTGTGACCGCCCTTGAGGATGTCTCGGCCGTTGACCCAGACCTCGCCGCCGGTGATCTGCACGCCGCCGCGGCCATAGGCCATGGACGCGAGACCGATGGTGGATTTACCGGCACCGGATTCACCGATCAGCCCCAGCACCTTTCCGGGCGCAAGATCAAAGCTGACCCCGTGCACGATTTCGATGTCGCGGGGCCGCTCGCCCGGCGGATAGATGGTCGCGCCGATTTTCAGGTCGCGGACTTTCAGCAGGGCATCGCTCATCCGCGGCCTCCTTTCAGCGAGGTTGTCCGGTTCAGCACCCAGTCAGCAACAAGGTTGACCGAGATCGCCAGAGTGGCGATGGCAAAGGCCGGGATCAGGGCTGCGGGAATTCCGTAGACGATGCCCTCCTTGTTTTCTTTCACGATGCCGCCCCAGTCAGCCTCAGGCGGCTGCACGCCCAGGCCCAGGAAGGACAAGGTTGAGACAAACAGCACCGCAAAGATGAACCGCAGGCCCATTTCGGCAATCAAAGGCGACAACGCGTTGGGCAGGATTTCGCGGAAGATGATCCAGGCGGTTTTCTCGCCGCGCAGGCGGGCCGCCTCGACGTAGTCCATCACCTCGATATCGACCGCCACGGCACGGGCCAAGCGGTAGACGCGGGTGGCGTCCAGAAGGCCCATCACCAGGATCAGCATCGGAATGGTGACCGGCGCAACCGACAGCACCACCAGGGCGAAGATCAGGGTGGGGATCGACATCACCAGATCGACAAAACGTGACAGCGCCTGGTCAACCCAGCCGCCGGCAACGGCGGCAAAGAAACCGAGGATAGAGCCCAGGGTGAACGACAAGACGGTTGCTGCTGTGGCGATGAAGATGGTGGTGCGGCCGCCGTAGATCATCCGGCTGAGCAGATCGCGGCCGATATTGTCGGTGCCTAGCAGGTATTCGGCGCTGGACGGTTCCCAGACATCGCCGACCACCTCGCCGACACCAAAAGGTGCCAGCAGCGGGGCAAAGATTGCGGCCAGAAAGTAAAGGGCAGTGAAGAACAGCCCGATGAGTGCGGAAATGGGGATGTTCTTCATTTCGGGTGCCTCAGACGCGGGTTGCTCAGGATGGCGACGACATCGGCAATCATGTTGAGACCGATATAAACGGCGGCAAAGATCAGGCCGCAAGCCTGGACAACTGGCACGTCACGCTTTGACACGTGGTCGACCAGATACTGGCCCATGCCGGGATAGACAAAGACCACCTCGATCACCACAACGCCCACAACCAGATAGGCGAGGTTCAGCATCACGACGTTAACGATCGGTGCAATCGCATTGGGGAAGGCATGGCGGTAGATCACCTGAAAGGCGTTGAGGCCCTTCAGCTCAGCCGTTTCAATATAGGCCGACTGCATCACGTTCAGGATCGCTGCACGGGTCATCCGCATCATATGCGCCAGAACAACCAGCGTCAGCACGGTGATCGGCAGGGCGATGGCGTTCAGCTTTTCAAACAGGGTCATGCCGTCATTGATCATGGCGACCGACGGGAACCAGCGCAGTTTCACTGCGACCACGTACATCAGCACATAGCCGATCAGGAATTCGGGGATCGAGATCGAGGCCAGGGTGACGGCCGAAATCAGTTTGTCGGGCCAGCGGTCTTTGAACCGCACGGCAAGCAGGCCCAGGAAAATCGCCAGCGGAACAGCGACCACAGCGGCCCAGAACGCCAGGAACATGGTGTTCCAGAAACGGCCGGCCAGCGCAGAGGTGATGTCCTGGCCACTGGTCAGTGCAGTGCCGAGATCACCCTGCATGGCACCGAACAGCCAGGCGAAATAGCGCCCCACAGGCGGATCATTGACGCCAAGTTCGGCCCGCAGGTTGGCAAGAGCCTCCGGTGTTGCTGATTGCCCCAGGATCGATTGGGCAACATCGCCAGGCAGCACGATCGTGCCCGCAAAGATCACTACCGAGATAAGCAGCAAAAGAAGGAGGCTCAGCGCGATGCGCTGAGCCAGGAGTTTTACAATCGGGGACATTTAAGCTTTGACCCACAGCTTGCTGGCAGCATAGCCGTTCATCAGAACTTGGCCTGGGACACCTTCGACGAAACCGTCGACCTTGTCGGTTGTTGCCTCGACGAAGTCATTGAACATCGGGCAGATCAGGCCGCCCTGGTCGCGCAGGATTGTCGACATGTCGGCATACATCTGGGTACGCTTGGCGACGTCCAGTTCACCGCGGGCTGCAACCAGCATCTGGTCGAACTGCTCGTTGTTGAAACGGGTGTCGTTCCAGTCCGCGGTCGACAGGTAGGCGGTTGTGAACATCTGGTCCTGGGTCGGGCGGCCGCCCCAGTAGCTGGTGCAGAAGGGCTGATTGTTCCAGACTTCCGACCAGTAACCGTCGTTCGGCTCACGCTTGACGTCCAGCTTGATGCCGGCGCTTTGACAGGACTGCTGGAACAGTGCGGAAGCATCCGGTGCGCCGGGGAACGAATTGTCCGAGGTGCGTAGCAGTACCGAGCCGTCATGGCCGGATTTCTTCATGTGGAACATCGCTTTGTCCGGATCGAACTGACGCTGCTCCAGCTCGGTGTACATCGGATATGAAGCATTAATCGGGCTGTCATTGCCCACCGTGCCGTAGCCGTTCAGGATCTTGTCGACCATTTCCTCGCGGTTGATCCCGTACTTCAGCGCCATGCGCAGGTCGTAGTTGTCGAACGGCGCGGTATTGGTGTGCATGATGAACACATAGTGGCCGGCTGCGGAGGTTGAATGCACAGTGATGTTCGGCGCGCGGTCGACCAGTTTTGCAGTGCGCGGGGGCACCCGGTCGATCACATCCACCTGGCCGGACTGCAGCGCTGCGACACGGGCGGTGTCATCGTTGATGACGATGATTTCAACGGTCTCGGCATTGCCCAGATCACCCCAGTAGTTCGGGTTCTTCTCGGCCACGAAACGCACACCCATATCGGCGGACTTCATGATGTAGGGGCCGGTGCCGATGGCAGCCGCAGGATCGTCATTGCCGCCGCCCGGCTGAACGATCAGGTGATAGTCCGCCAGCAGATAGGGGAGGTCGGCGTTCGGGCTGTCGAGTTCAAAGACAACGGTATCGCCGTCTGCGCGTACGTCCTTGATGCCGCGCATGATGCCCAGGGCGCCGGACTTGGTGTCTTCGCCGCTGTGACGCTCCATGGTTTTGACCACATCATCAGCAGTGACGTTCTGGCCGTTGGAGTAGGTTACGCCGGAACGCAGCTTGAAGGTCCAGGTCTTGGCGTCGGATGAGGCTTCATAGCTCTCAGCCAGTTTGCCTTCGATGCCGCCGTCTTCGGTCAGTTCCACAAGGGTTTCACCCCACAGGCGGGTGACCATGAGGCCAACCGTGTTGGTGACCAGCGCGGGGTCCAGGCTGTCGGTGGTGGAGCCACCCTGCAAACCAAGGCGCAAAGTGCCGCCTTTTTGCGGGCCGGCGGCCTTGGCTGCACCGGACAGCAGCAGGTTTGCGGACACAGCGGTAAAGCCCAGTGCGGCGGCTTTGCCCAGGAAGTCACGGCGCGTCAGTTTGCCTGCCACGGCCTGACTGGCCAGATACTGCATATGCTTGTTCATTGATTTCTCCCGATTGATTGCGGTGCTGCAAGCACCCGTTTTTTGATTGGTGGTTCAAGATTTGCGCATTTACTGCCACCTCGCAAGCGTTATTCGCCAAACCCTTGGCAGGGGGGAAGGAGCACTTGCGAGGCTGGATAAGGGGGTGTCGTCTTTTTCAGGTAAGGTGCCGTTTTCAGGGGTAATGTCGCGTGTAAATCAAAAAAACATCCGGAATGCGACAAGAAATTTTTGTGCTCCGGAATGACGGAATTTTTATGAATCTGCCACGATCGCGCACGCCACCGGGTTTGAATTCGAAGAGAATCGATGCTTTGAGGTCCAAAAACGTCTTCCGCACCGCAAAAGACCAATCTCTGACCTTTTCCCGCAGCGGCTGGCGGGGTCGTCCGGGCCATCCCTAAGAACGGTTTGCGGCATGCCAGAAGGCAGCCTGTTGACGCCGGATCAAAGCTGTTCTGTGTCTATCCATACCGTCACCGGGCCGTCATTCAGCAGCCGGACCTTCATGTCGGCACCGAACTGTCCTTTTGCAATTTTCAAACCTAGCCGGGACAATTGCTCCGCAAAATACTCATACAGCCGTTTGCCTTCGGCAGGCGTAGCGGCAGTGGAAAACCCCGGACGGTTGCCGCGGCGGGTGTCGGCGGCCAGGGTGAATTGGCTGACCACCAGCGCACTGCCGCCGGTATCCAGCACCGAGCGGTTCATCTTGCCGGCCTCGTCCTTGAAGATCCGCAGCTTGGAGATTTTGGCTGCCAGCTGATCCGCCTGCGCCTCACCGTCGCCGTCCATGGCGCAGATCAGGATCAGCAAGCCGGGGCCGATTTCGCCGATGGCCGTGCCCTCAACGGTGACCGAGGCCTCGCTGACCCGCTGTATCAATGCCCGCATGACTGCTCCTTGTGGTGAATAGTTCCGGCCGCTGCGCCGTCTGTCCGCCGGTCTGCAAGAACTCTAGCCCCTTTGCAATGCAGAGGCGGGGTGACAGGCAGTAATCATCCGGTGCGGGTCCGGGTTTTTGCGGCGGATCAAGGCGCCGCCGCGGCGCCAATGGTAAAATGGGATGTAAGCAGAAAGGAGGCTGAACAATGGTGGAAAAAACCGAACATGGCGGCTTTTGGCCGTCGCTGTATGATCCCTTCCGCGGTTTTGGCGCCCGGCTGGCCGATTGGCTGAATCCGGCCGCTGAAGCGTCCTCGGGCAAAGAGGCCTATGATATCGCGATGGAACTTCCGGGTGTCGCGCTGGAGGATCTGGAACTGACGGTGGACAATGGCGTGCTGACAATACGCGGCGAAAAGAAGACGCAGACCGAAAAGACCGGTGACACGTGGTACTTCAGCGAACGTCAGTATGGAGCCTTCCGCCGCTCGTTCCGGCTGCCGGAGGATGCGGACGGGCAGACGGCCTCGGCCCGGATGGAGGATGGCGTGCTGCACATAGCGGTGCCGAAGAAGGCACTGGAACAGACCGAAACGGCCCGCAGGATCGAGATCAGCAAAGGCTGACAGAGAGGCCGGGCTTGGTTCCTGTGCAGATCCGGGGAAAGGAACCGGCCGGTTCAGGAAGGGGGGCGATTGCGCCCCCTTCCGTTTTGGAGCAGGCACTATTGCTGACTGGCCAGCAGCGCGATCCCGGCGCCGGCCAGCAGGGCCAGCAGCACGGCAAAGGCTATTTTCCAAGCCGAGTATGGCCGCTCGCCCTGTACGCGCCCGGATTGCCCGTTGACCACAAAGCGGTAAGTTTTACCACGGTATTTATAGGCCGCCAGCCAGACCGGCAGCAGGATGTGTTTGAACGTCACCTCCGAAACCTGGGTGTCAATACTGCCGATCCGCTGGCGGTCGCCGCCGATGTCAAAACGCACATCACGCTCAATCACCCGGTCCATCTTCTGGCCTGCCTCGGCAAAGCCGGTTTCCAGATCCACGGTGTAAGCCTCGGCCCGGAAACCCGCCAGGTATTGCGGCTGGTATGGTTCCAGCTGAGACAGATCCCAGGGTTCCAGCGCCTCGGTATAGCGTTTGGGCAGGCTGTTGGAGGCCAGTACCAGCACATCGTCAAAGAACCGCTGCACCCGGCCTGACACCGGCGTCCAGCGTACCTTGGACACCTTCCGGGTCCTGGTCTCGCCATCCTGCTGGTAGGTCTCGGTCACGTAATAAACCGTGCCGCGCTGACCGGAATAGCGGCTGCGGGTCTGGGCGTCATAGGTCCAGTAGGGCACATAGATACCCTGCATCCGCCGCCCCTTGCGGGCGTATTCCCTCAGGCCGCTGGGCGCAAACCACAGGCCGCCCAGCCAGTCGGTCATTGCCTTATGCGCGGCGCGTTCGGGCATTGCAAAGGGCAGCACGCCCTTGGGTTTGATATGCCTGCTTTCGCCGGTTCCAGTGACCACCGGTGTGGCGCAGAACGGGCATTCCTTGGCATGGGTATCGGGGTCAAACTCAACCTGTGCTGCGCAATTGGGGCAGGTGGAAACACGGGTCACTTCGATCTCCGCCTCTGGCAGCCGGTCTGCGGCGGCGGCGGCGAAGTCCAGTTCCTGAAGCGCAGTCCCTCTCCATGGCCCGCTGCGGATGCTTTCGGAATGCCCGCAGTGGCCGCAGGTCAGGGTGCCCGCGGCCGGGTCATAGGAGTAATCCGCACCGCATTGTTCACAAGGGAAGCGATGAGTTTCTTCCTCGGCGGCGGGCATGGTTTCAGCGGGCGGCGGCGGGGGCATCGTCACTTGCGGCAACCTGTCAGGTAAGGGGTCAGGGGATGGGGCGGGCAGCAAACCGATTGGGGGTTGCTGCCCCGGCGCGGCGTTATCCGGCAGGCGGCGGCGGGGGAGGCGGCGGCAGGATGGTGAACAGCTGCGCCAGCTCCATCACATCGCCGGCCCGCTTCCAGCCATCCTGGCCCGGGGTCCAGACATGGCTTTCCCGCGTCAGCGTGCCGTCCTGCGCCATCCTTCCCATTCTTGCCTTTGAGTAGGGGCCGGAGGTCTGTCCGTCCGCTGCAATGTGCCAGACATGCTCGACCGGCGGCGGTGGCGGAGCGGCAGGCGCGGCCTGCGGGGCTGCGGCAGGCGCTGCCGGTGCGGCAGCAGCGGGGGCGGGGCGGGCGCCCCAGGGGCCTGCGGGCTGACCCGCTGCCCCGTTGCCGAACTGGTTGCCCATCTGCTGGGCCATCGCGAACCCCATGCCCATTCCCATGCCTCCGCCCATGCCGCTGTTCGGGGTTTGCGCTGCAGCGGTCATTGCCTCAGCTGCGGAGAATTGCGTGTACCGGCCAAGATCGCCCAGCACACCCATCTGGGTGCGCTTGTCCATCGCTTCTTCCACCGCAGGCGGCAGCGAGATGTTTTCAATGTACAGTTCAGGGATCATCAGGCCGTATTCGGCGATTGTGCCGGAGATCTCTGCCGCCACCAGCTTGCCCAGGTCCGCGGTATTGGCAGCCATGTCCAGCACCGGAATGCCGGAGCCAGCGATGACGCGGGAGAACTCCTGAACGATGATGTTGCGGATCTGATAGGAAATCTCGTCCATGGTGAATTCACCATCGGTGCCGACGATCTCGGTCAGGAACCGCGCCGGGTCAGCGACCCGCACGGTATAGCTGCCAAAGGCCCGCAGCCGCACCGGGCCGAATTCCGGGTCGCGGCAGATGATCGGATTCTTGGTCCCCCATTTCAGGTCGCTGAACCGGGTGGTGTCGACAAAATAGACTTCCGATTTAAACGGCGACTGGAACGCGTGGTCCCAGTGCTGCAGCGTTGTCATCACCGGCATGTTGTTGGTCTCAAGCATGTAAAGACCGGGTGTGAACACATCCGCCAGCTGACCCTCATGCACAAACACTGCCGCCTGGCCCTCGCGCACCGTCAGCTTGGCGCCGTATTTGATCTCATGGCCCTCGCGTTCAAACCGCCAGACCATGGTGTCATGGGTGTCATCCACCCAATGGATGACGTCAATGAATTCGCCTTTGAGAAAATCAAAAATACCCATCTGTCAGGTCCTCTTTCTTTGCTGGCCTACAGTTCCTGGCCCATCGCCTCGCGGGCGAGAATGCGGATCACCGGGCGGGCCTCGTCGGCGCCCATCCCTGTTTTCAGTCTTGGATCATACAGCATCTGCAGCAGTTTTTCGTCAAAGCTGGTCAGCAGCGCAAATTCATCGTCGTCGTTAAAGATCGAGGGCCGCGCCCGCGGGCTGTCATTCCTGAGACCGAGCCCTTGCGCGACTTCCTCATGCACGCAGCTTTTGCGCACCAGATCGGGATGTTCGGCGCGGATCAGCGCCACGCCGCGGGTATAGGACAGGGGGTCGCTTTGCGGCCCGCCGGCAACCACAAGGCAGTAAAAACTGCGGGGCGGGGCAGCCAGCAGCGACAGGTCTTTGGCGCTGATCGAAGGCAGCAGCTCGCGCACCCGCTCAGCGACAAATGCGCTGTCATCAAGGCTGGCAAAGATCACGTGAAAGTTCGCCCGGGACGCCACCGTGCTGACCGGATGGCTGGTAATCCGGGCCAGCCGTGCGGCATAGGCGGTGACTGTATCCTTGTCCGCCGCCCGCTGGACCGCCGGCACCGAGGGGCCGAATTCGGCTGCGATCCGCACCGGCCCGGCCCAGCGGCCCAAGCCGCCGGAAATGCCCGATCCGCCGTATTCGTCATAAAACGCCAGTGCCTCGAAACTTTCGGCCAGGTCCTCGGCATCATAGGGCGTGTCCGGACCGCCGCCATCGGTGCGCAACAGCCCGCGGGTCAGCAGGTCGCGTTGCAGGGCATTGTAGTAATAGGCCAGCTGGGCGCTGTCGGCAGAGGGTTTGTAGACCGCAGGTTCAGGCACTGCGGGTCGGGCCTGCGGCACCAGTGATTCCGGCTGGGCAAAGGGCAGGCAGGCAGACAGGGCAGCCAGCCCGGCCAGGGCGGCTCCGCTCTTCCAGACGGCTTTTGTTGCCTGCACGCCTGCCACTCCGCTCAGGTCGGCACAGCGGTGCCGGCGTTGTCGCCGACCCCGTCGCGGCGCGACTTGGCAGAGGCCAGCGTATCGCGCAGCTCAGCTTCCATCTTCTGCAGATCGGCCTCGGCTGCGGCGCGTTTGGCCTTACCCTCGTCAGCGATCCGCAGGCTGTCCTGAATGGTGCCGATCAGGTCGGCATTGGCCTGCTTTACCGCTTCGATGTCAAAGACGCCGCGCTCCATCTCCTCCCGGATCATCTCGTTCGACTGACGCAGATTGGCTGCGTTGGATTTCAGCAGTTCATTGGTCAGGTCATTGGCGTCACGCACGGCGGCGGCGGCCTGGGCCGAACGCTGGATGGTCAGCGCCTGGGCCAGCTGGGTCTCCCACAACGGTACGGTGTTGACGAGTGTCGAGTTGATTTTGGTGACCAGCGACTTGTCGTTCTCCTGCACCAGCCGGATCGAGGGCAGCGACTGCATGGTGACCTGGCGGGTCAGTTTCAGGTCATGCACCCGGCGCTCCAGGTCGTCGCGCGCGGCGCGCAGATCGCGCAGCTCCTGCGCCTTCATCACCTGGTCATCTTCGGGTGCTGTCTGCACTTCGGCTTCCTTGGCAGGGATGGCGGTCCCGTCCAGCTCAGCCAGCTTGGCCTCGCCCGCAGCGATGTACAGCGCCAGCTCGTCATAGAAGCTCAGCGTCTTTTCATAGAGCATATCGAGAGACTTAATATCTTTCAGCAGGGTGTGCTCGTGTCCCAGCAGATCGTCGGTGACCTTGTCGATTTGCCCCTGCACGGTTTCATACCGCGCGGTGAACTTGGCAAAAGGGGCTGCCTTGCCCAGCAGGCGCTCCCAGAACGACGGCTTGCGGCGGATGTCCAGTTCGGACACTGAAAAGCCGCGGATGGTGGTCACGATATTGCCTAAGGAATCGCCCGCAGGCCCCACATCCTTGTTGCGCACATCGGCCAGCATCGCCTGGCTGATCGTCTGCAGTTCGCTTTGCGCGGCCGAGCCGAAATGAATGATCGAATTGGTGTCGCCCATGTCGATCTGATCCATCCGCACCCGGATCGCTTCGCTGGTGGGGGCGTCGGCCTGCGCCAGCGGCTGGATGTCTGCGGCAGGCTCGGGCAGTTCGATCGCCGTGACCTCATTGACCAGGGCCTCGGCTTGGGCGGCTTTCTGTTGCACGGCTTCGGACATGAACGGCTTCCTCGCTAATCAGTTTTGGTCCAGGTGGACCCCTTCACGCTGCAAACGGTCGCGCAGCACATCAATTTCAATGGTCAGATCCGCACGGTCCTCGACCAGCATCTTGCGGGTGCGCGCGGCAAAATTCTGTTCCAGATCATCCAGCAGCGCCAGATAATCGGTGCGGGCCTGGGCGTCCTGGCTGCGGGCGTAGATATCGGCGAATTTCACCGTCGCGTCGCGGGCGCCCTTCAAATAGACGGTCAAGTACTTGCGGGCGGCGGTCAGGTCGCGCGGGTCTTCCTCGACCGTGCGGAACAGGTCGCGGGCCACCGCCTGAAACTGCTCTACCCGGGCTTCGACCTGGCGGTCACGGGCGCGCAGAGCCGCGTCGGTCATCGCAGCAAGGCTCGCTTCCGCCTCGTCCACCGCACGGGCGACACGGGATTGCTGGAATTCATCGATGCCCTCGGCGCCTTTGTCCTGCAGCGGGTCGATCCCGAATGCGGTCAGGTAGAGGCCAAGCGTTGCGGCGCCATAGATAACTGCGGTCAGAACACCGGGTTCGGCCTTCCACGCCGCCAGCGCCGCGCCTGTGCCTGCCAGCAATGCGGCCAGGATCTTGCGGGGCAGGGCGGGTTTGCGGGCCACCTTGCGGGCGGCAAAGGCGGCCTCGGCCTTCAGTCCTTCGCGCAGCAGGAAGGCGCCGCCGGTCCACAGGCCTGCGCCTGCCAGCCCCAGCGCCAGCCCTATTGCTCCGTCATTCAAGGACAAAAGCGTCAGGATCGCGGGCGGCACAAACATCAGGTTGGCGCGCATGCCAACAGGATCTACTTGCGCATTGCGAAAGGATTGCGCGGGCTTTGCGGGCTGCTGCGCGGGTTGTCCATCGGGGCTGTATTTGCCGCCGTAACGCTGTGCCATGGGATCAGCCCCCTACAATCCAGCCGGTGCTGAGGCCAAGCATCAGGATCAACAGGGCGGCATAGGCAAGTTTCTGCACGCAGGTCCCCCCAGAACGGCCAGCAAAGATTAACTGATTGGAAATCTAGGGGATAGCTGGCGGTGTTGCTAGGGGGAAGTCTGCGGGAAATGGCTCAGCGGCGGGGATTCTTGCCGATCGGACGCTTTCCGCCCCCGCGCTGAGCGTCCCCGCCGCCGCGGGGGGCTGACGGTTTGCCGGAGGGTTTGCCCGGTTTCCCTTGCGCTTTCTGCCCGGGTTTTCCACCCGGTTTGCCCATTGGTTTTCCTGCCGGTTTGCCAGCTGGTCTGCCCATCGGTTTGCCGCCAGGCTTGCCTGCAGGTTTGCCGCTGCGCGAACGGGTCGGTCGGGCTTCGGGCTGTTCTTCTTCCGGAGCAAGCCCCAATTGGTCGCGTACCACACGCGGGCGCAGCTCCTCGACTGCACCGGGTTTCAACTCGCCCAGCTGGAACGGGCCGTATGAAATCCGCAGCAGCCGGTTCACGTTGAAGCCGATATCCTCCATCGCGCGGCGGATCTCGCGGTTCTTGCCTTCCCGCAGGCCCACAGTCAGCCAGGCATTGGCGCCCTGCTGGCGGTCCAAGGCAACGGTCATCGGCTGAAATCGCTCGCCCTCGATCACCAGGCCCTTGCGCAGCGGAGCAAAATCTTCGTCCTTGGGGCGGCCGTTGATCCGCACCCGGTAACGGCGCAGCCAGCCGGTCGAGGGCAGTTCCAGCTTGCGCTTGATGCCGCCGTCGTTGGTCAGCAGCAGCAAGCCTTCGGAGTTGATATCAAGCCGCCCGACCGTCATCACCCGCGGCATGTCTTCGGGCAGCTCGTCAAAGATCGTCGTGCGGCCCTTTTCGTCGCTGTTCGAGGTGACCAGTCCGATCGGCTTGTAGTACAGCCACATCCGCGGCGCTTCGGCCTCGGGCAGGGGCTTGCCATCGACGCTGATCCGGTCCGCCGCAGTCACGTTCAGCGCCGGGCTGTCGATCTTCTCGCCGTTCACTGACACACGGCCTTCGGCGATCATCCGTTCAGCCTCCCGGCGCGAGGCGACGCCTGCGCGCGACAAAACCTTGGCGATGCGGTCGCCCTCGGGGGCGGCGCCGCCCTCGGGGGCGGCGGCTGCAGCTTTGCGGGGCTGGAATTTCGGGCCGGGTTTGCCCTTGGGGGATGCGGGTGCTTTGCTCATGTGCGTGCCATAGAGCATTCCGCCGCCTTGCGAAAGCGCGCAATCGCGGGCAGGAAGGGGCATGGCATTCAAATCGCATATGGACAAGGCGCTGGAGCAGGCGCGTGCCGCGGCAGACCGCGGCGAGGTGCCGGTCGGCGCGGTGCTGATCGCACCGGACGGGCAGGTCGCGGCGCTGGCGGGCAACCGCACCCGCGAGCTGAGCGACCCAACCGCTCATGCCGAGATCCTGACGATCCGGGAGGCCTGTGCCGCGCTTGGGGGCGAACGGCTGGCCGGCTTTGATCTCTATGTGACGCTGGAACCCTGTGCGATGTGTGCCGCCGCCATTGCCGCTGCCCGCATCCGCCGGGTTTATTACGGGGCTTCCGATCCCAAATCCGGCGGTGTTGCACATGGCGCATGCGTATTCTCCCATCCCCAGGCGCACCACGCGCCCGAAGTCTATGACGGAATAGCCGAAGGCGAGGCCAGCGCGTTGCTCAAGGACTTCTTCGCAGGCAAACGCTAAGCAGGTAACGATAATTTTCCGCCCGGCTTTTGGTGATTGCAGAATTAGGTCATTTGTCCTATTCAAGGTGTAGGTCATTTGTCCTAGGGGTTTGGATGGCGCAGGAAACAACCAGAGACCGGATTGCAGAAGCCGCCGATCAGCTGTTCTATGAACGCGGGTTCGAGGTGACGTCATTCGCGGACATCGCTGCTGCGGTTGGCATCTCGCGCGGAAATTTCTACTATCATTTCAAGACCAAGGACGAGATCCTTGAAGCGGTGATCGCGCGCCGCATGGCCAGTACCCGCACCATGCTGAAGGATTGGCAGGCGGAGGTCAGCAGCCCCGGGCAGCGGATCGCCTGCTTTATCCGCATCCTGATCGCCAATCAGGCCAAGATCGCCCTCTACGGCTGCCCGGTCGGCACGCTGGTGGCGGAACTGGGCAAACTGGACCACGCTGCCCGGGATCAGGCCAATGCCATTTTCACCCTGTTCCGCGATTGGCTGTGTTGCCAGTTTGAGCGGGCGGGCTGCGGCGAAGCGGCGGACTCCCTGGCCATGCACCTGCTGGCCCGCAGCCAGGGGGCGGCAACGCTGGCGCAGGCGTTTGGCGACGTGGAATTCATCAATAGAGAAGTGGCGCTGATGCTGGATTGGCTCGGGGATCAGCTGCCAGGGGATCACCCTGCCTAACACTCATCACAGGAGACACGCATGTATTTTATTTTGCTTTCATTCGCGGCGCAGAAGGACCGCCTGGCCGAATTCCTGGAGGGCCACAAGGCCTGGCTGAAACAGGGGTTCGAGGACGGGGTGTTCCTTGCTGCCGGGTCCATGACCGATGGCGAAGGCGGCGCGATCCTCGCCGTGGGTGAAGGCGAAGAGGAACTGGCCGCCCGCGTCGCGCAGGATCCATTTGTGAGCGGCGGCGTGGTGGAGCCGGAAATCATCGGCGTGGCGCCCACCATGATGGACCCCCGGCTTGACTTCCTGCGGGGCGGGGAATGAGCAGCACCATCATCGCCGCCGACGGCCATCCCCGCTGCGCCTGGAGCGCCTCGGCGCCGGACTTCCTGCGCTACCACGACGAGGAATGGGGCTATCCGGTCGGCGACGACATCCGATTGTTCGAGAAGGTCTGCCTGGAAAGCTTCCAGTCCGGTCTCAGCTGGCGCACCATTCTGGACAAGCGCGAGAATTTCCGCGCCGCCTTTGCCGGTTTTGATTTCTATGAGATGGCCAAATTCGGCGAACGGGACGTGGAGCGCCTGCTGCAGGACAAAGGCATCATCCGCCACCGCGGCAAAATAGAAGCGGTGATCAACAACGCTGGCCGCGCCCAGGAGCTGGTGGCTGAGGCCGGCTCGCTTGCGGCGTTTTTCTGGAGTTTCGAGCCAAGACCAGAAGATCTTCCGGACCCGCAGACCGCCTCAACCAGTCCCGATTCGGTGGCCCTGTCCAAGGCGCTGAAGAAACGCGGCTGGAAATTTGTCGGCCCCACCACGGCCTTTGCCTTCATGCAGGCAATGGGTTTGATCAATGACCACGCCCGCGGCTGTATCTGCCGGGAGAAAGCGGCTGAAGCGAGAAAGACCTTTACCGCGCCACGGCTGGAAAGGTCTGACTGACGGCGTTTGAGTGAAGCGCAACAGCGCCAGGCCGCAGGCCTGGCGCCCGGCCCAACAGGTGCGGAACTGCAACGCAGATCCTGCGCCGGGCGGGAGTGCCCCGGTGCGTCCCAAAGTAGCTACAGTTCGATTGCTTTCATCACCTCCGGTTCAATGACCTCGACCCCCGGCAGCCCCTCAATCAGATCCGATGCGTCCTGCTCCAGGATCGGGAAGGTTTTGTAATGGCAGGGGATCACCGTCTTGAAACTGAAATAGCGCTTGGCGGCATAGGCTGTTTGTTTCATGTCCATGGTGAAATGCCCGCCTGCGGACAGGATACCGATATCGGGTTTGTAGTAATCCCCCATCCAGTCCATGTCGGCCATGATCGCAGTGTCGCCGGACAGGTAGACAGTCTTGCCCTCCGCCATCAGCATGTAGCCCACTTCCGAGCCGCCGGTGCGCAGGCCGTCCTGGGTGTTGAAGGTCGAACTGTGCGAGGCAGGCACCATCGCAACCTTCACCCCATCCAGATCCACTGTGCCGCCCTTGTTAAAACCAATGGTCTCCACCCCTTCGGTTTCGCCCCACAGCCCCATCAGGTCGTATTGCCCTGCCACCGGCACCTCCAGCCGTCTTGCCAGCGGCAGCACGTCCACCACATGATCGAAATGCACATGGGTCAGCAGGATATGGGTGGCGCCCGCAATTGCGGCCTCATGCTGACCCTCCGGCAAAACCGGATTGCCGCTAAGCCAGGGGTCGACCAGCAGCACCCGGCCTGCGGCCTCAATGCGGAACGATCCGTGTCCCAGCCAAATGATCTTCATCTCAAATCTCCTCCCGTGGCTTTTGGCCGAAGCCTAACAGGCTTGCTGCGAAATGGAATTGAAGCCTGCGGATAATTTGCCCGCCTGCCGGGCTGGCCAGGCGAGGACGCAGCGAACGTCCCTTGCAGGCTTGCAGGCGGGGCGGTGCGGCGGTAAATGCCTATCCAACACCAGATGAGGGTTCCCATGTCGATTGACCAAAGCACCGCCGCCAAGGTGGCCAAACTGGCCCGGATCAAGGTTGAAGACGCAGCACTTCCGGCGCTGGCGGACGAGTTCAACACGATCCTGGGCTTCATCGAACAGCTGAACGAAGTGGATGTGACCGGCGTCGAGCCGATGACCTCGGTCACCCCGCAGCGCCTCAAGCGCCGGGTGGATGAAGTCACCGACGGCAGCCAGCAGGACAAGGTGCTGGCCAATGCGCCCGATGCCCGCGAAGGCTTCTTCGCAGTGCCCAAAGTGGTGGAGTAAGAGACATGAGCGATCTGAACAAACTGGGCCTGGCCGAGGCCCGCGACGCGCTGCGCAAGGGCGATACCACCTCTGTTGAGCTGACCGAAGCCTGCCTCAAGGCGATTGACGCCGCAGATGCGTTGAACGCCTTTGTGCACAAGACCCCGGAGATAGCGCTGGACCGCGCCCAGGCGGCAGACGTGCGCATCAAGGCGGGCGGTGCCCCTTCCATGTGCGGCCTGCCGGTCGGCATCAAGGATCTGTTCTGCACCAAAGGGGTGCCGTCGCAGGCCGCTTCGGGGATTCTGGAAGGCTTCAAGCCGGAATATGAATCCACTGTCTCGCAAAAACTGGCTGATGCCGGTTCCGTCATGCTGGGCAAGCTGAACATGGACGAATTCGCCATGGGGTCGTCCAACGAGACCTCGGTTTACGGCAATGCTGTCAGCCCCTGGCGCCGCGGCAATGATGACGCACAACTGACACCGGGCGGCTCCTCCGGCGGCTCGGCGTCTGCCGTGGCAGCAGACCTTTGCCTGGCAGCAACCGGCACCGACACCGGCGGCTCGATCCGCCAGCCTGCAGCGTTCACCGGAACTGTCGGCATCAAACCGACCTATGGCCGCTGCTCGCGCTGGGGCATTGTTGCCTTTGCCTCCTCGCTGGATCAGGCCGGTCCGATGACTAAATCGGTCCGCGATGCGGCGATCATGCTGGAAGCCATGTGCGGCTATGACCCCAAAGATTCGACCAGCGCCGAACTGGCGGTGCCGGATTTCGAGGCGATGCTGACCGGCGACATCAAGGGCAAGAAAATCGGTATCCCCAAGGAATACCGTATGGACGGCATGCCGGGCGAGATTGAAAAGCTGTGGTCCGATGGCGCCGAAATGCTGAAGGCCGCGGGCGCCGAGATCGTTGACATCTCGCTGCCCCACACCAAATACGCGCTGCCTGCCTATTATGTGATTGCCCCGGCTGAGGCGTCTTCGAACCTGGCCCGCTACGACGGTGTCCGCTATGGCCAGCGCGCCGCGCTGGAGGCTGGCGACGGCATCACCGAGATGTACGAAAAGACCCGCGCCGAAGGTTTCGGTCCCGAGGTGCAGCGCCGGGTGATGGTTGGCACATATGTGCTGTCGGCAGGATTCTATGACGCCTATTACAACCGCGCCCGCCGCGTCCGCACTCTGATCAAGAAAGATTTCGAGGACGTCTTTGCCGCTGGCGTCGATGCGATCCTGACCCCGGCAACCCCGTCGGCGGCCTTTGGTCTCGGCGAGATGACGGATGCGGACCCGGTGCAGATGTATCTGAACGACGTCTTTACCGTCACCGTGAACCTGGCAGGCCTGCCGGGGATTGCAGTGCCTGCGGGGCTGGATGCCCAAGGCCTGCCGCTGGGTCTGCAGCTGATCGGCAAGCCCTGGGATGAGGGCGATCTGCTGAACACTGCCTATGCGCTGGAGAATGCTGCAGGCTTTGTAGCCAAGCCGCAGCAATGGTGGTAATGCTCTGCTCAATGAGTTGAGCAGAACTGACAGGTAACCCCATGCGCGCATTCGCATCTTACGCCGCTGCAGGCAGCCTTCTGGTTATGGCTGCCTGTTCCCCTCAGGTCCCCGACAGTGCCGCAAAGGTCGGCATTGATGGTGATCCGTTTGCACCGCCTCCCGCCGCAGGCACCACAATTACAGGGGCGCCGCTGGTGCCGCCTGCGCGGGTCTCGACCGAACCCTATCAGGTAAGCCCGGCGCCGCGCAGCCCCGGCTCGATTGCGGCGGCAGGCACGTTCACCTCGTCTGTGCCGGCCGCTGGCAGCGATGCCGATATTGCCCGCGAAACGGCTGCGGCCCTTGCTGCCTCACAGTCGAATTCCGGGATCGCGCCGCTGCAGGCCAGCCCCTCCAACCCGGTGCCGCAGCCGGGCGGCAATGCCAGCATTTCGGATGAGAACGACTTCCAGGCGGTCTCCTCCCGTCAGTCGATCGAAAGCGATGCCGCCCGGCTGGAGCGCCAGCGGGCGCAATACCAGCAGGTGCAGCCGGTGGCAGTGCCGCAGAGGACCGATACTGCCAGTCCCAACATCGTGCGTTACGCGCTGAGCACCAGCAACCCCAAGGGTGCCCGTCTCTACAGCCGTGCGGGCATCAACCTGCAGGCCCGCAGCAAGCGCAACTGCGCCGAGTTTGCTTCACCAGATCAGGCCCAGACCGCATTCCTCGACGCAGGCGGCCCGCAGCGGGACCGCAAGGCGCTGGACCCGGATGGTGACGGCTTTGCCTGCGGCTGGGACCCGGCACCCTACCGGCAGGCCGTTCAGAACTGATGGCGCCGGATCAGCGCGGGCCTGATCATCCGGGCGCCATCTGGCACCCCAGCCCGAATTCAGGGCCGCGCAGGGACGGTCTGACACCGTCCCTGATTGTGTTGCATTACACCGCGATGAAAAGCGCGCAGGCCGCACTGGAACGGCTCTGCGACCCGGTTGCCGAGGTTTCCGCCCACTACCTGATCGGATCGGACGGCACCCTCTGGCAACTGGTGGCCGAGGCTGACCGCGCCTGGCATGCCGGGGCAGGGGAGTGGTGCGGCCAGGCGGACATAAACTCCCGCTCCATCGGCATCGAACTGGATAATCGCGGCAATCACCCCTTCAGCGCACCGCAGATGGCAGCGCTGGAAGATCTGATGCAGGGTATCACGCAGCGCTGGTTTATCGCTCCGGCCGGGGTCATCGGCCATTCCTGCATGGCACCGGGGCGCAAGGCCGACCCGGGCCCGCGGTTCGACTGGGCCCGGCTGGCCCGGCAGGGATTGGCTGAAGACACAGGGAGCGGACAGCGGCCGCAAGCCTTTACGTTCGATCACTTCCGCAAGGCCGCCCGCAAGGCCGGCTTCACGGCGCCGGCAGATGACGAAGCGCTGCTGGCCGCTGTCCGCTTGCGTTTCCGGCCTTGGGCGCGCGGGCCGCTCTCGCCTGAGGATTTTATTCCGCTTGGCCGGGGCGGCCTCTGAACATGATGTATAGCGAGGCTCTGCCTCGCGCTCCGGGATATTTCCGGCCAGATGAACAGGGGATCCTGTATTCTTCTGGCTGCCTATATCCTGGGGTGAATAGGCCGCGAGGCCAAGAGGGGCAAAGCCCCTGCCGTCTGCACTATCTGCTTGACGCCGCCCGCCGATGTTCCTACGCATCCGGCGCGCAGAAGGCTGGACGGCCGCGTGGGGTTCAGGCCCCGCGAGGAAAGTCCGGACTCCATGAAGCAACGGTGCCGGGTAACGCCCGGGCGGGGAAACCCGACGGAAAGCGCCACAGAAAACAGACCGCCCGCCGGACCGGAGGTTCGCCAACGGAGCATTCGGCGGGTAAGGGTGAAACGGTGGGGTAAGAGCCCACCGCGCCGCTGGCAACAGGGGCGGCACGGCAAGCCCCACCGGGAGCAATGCCAAATAGGGCCCCCGCGCAGGCAGGTCCCGGAAACGGGAAACCGCTGCTAGGCACGCTTCAGCCGAGAGGGGCCGGGTTGGCAGCTAGAGGCACGCAGCAATGCGGGCCCCAGATGAATGGCCGTCGAGCCCGGGATTACGGTCCCGGGGGAACAGGATCCGGCTTACAGGCCTTCTGCGCATAATTACCCCCGAATCCTATTGACTTGGGGGCTGGGGCAGGTACAAGCCGGGCTTCAGATAGGAATTTACCGAGAGGCCCCTGCCTTTTCGGACGCAGGAGAAGCACCATGGCGAAGCCGACCACAATCAAGATCCGCCTGAACTCGAGCGCGGGCACCGGCCACTTCTATGTGACCAAGAAAAACGCTCGCACCATGACCGAAAAAATGGTTGTGCGGAAGTACGACCCGGTTGTGCGCAAGCATGTCGAGTACAAAGAAGGCAAAATCAAGTAAGCCTTTCCTTTGGAATGATTTCCGGAAACGGGTCGCGCCTGGCGCGGCCCGTTTTCTTTTGCGCTGGCCTGGCGCTTCGCGCGGCTGCTTCAAATTCTCGGAAAATGCCGGGCTGTTTCCGCCGCGCGGCCACCTGCCGCGGCACGTTTGTGCCCCAATTCCCGCCTAGCCTTAAACCCGTGGGTTAATGAACAAACGGGTGGATGTGCTGTGAGGGTTTTTATGATTGCGGCTGCGCTGGCAGCGGGCGGGGCGCCGGTCTCCAGTTCTTTTGATGCTGGGATGGCGGTGCCGCCGCCGCCTGCAGTCGAGGCACGGCATCTGCAGGCAGCGTCGTCGGCCCCTTCCGGCGGAGAGCGGGCTGTGGTGGACAAAATCGTGCACCTGCAGGGGCGCAGGCTGGCCTTGTGCCTGGTCCGATCTGGCAGTGCCGGAATGGCGGTTTTAAGCATCCCGGAGGACAGTGCGGTGCCCAGCCTGCCAGAGATCCCAGCGGCTGAGTTCCTTGGTTTGGTCACAGAGGCTTCCGGCTGCCGCCCGGACGGAAAAGTGCGCAAAGTGTCGAGCCGCCGGGGCACAATCGCCGTCTCCACCGGGCTGGACTGCGCCGCTCCGGGATCCTGACGCCACAGATCTACACTAGGCGCGCCACTCGGCCATAGTCAGCACCGGATCCATTCCCATCCCCTGCATCAGCGCGGCTGAGGCGGTGTTGAAGGGCGCATAAGTGGCTGCAACCACTGTGGCGCCCGCCGCCAGTGCCTGTGCCCTCATCGCCTCGACCAGCGCCTTGCCAACCCCCATCCGGCGCCAGGCTTCGGTCACCGAAATATGGTGCAGCATGGCGCGGGTTTCAGCCGCGCGGATGGGCAGCGCCGGCCGGTTCTGCAGCTCATAGATCAGATAGCCCAGCAGCGCCCCTTGCGGGCTTTCTGCGGCCAGCGCAAAGATGTTCTCTTCCCGCAGCCACTCCTGCAGCCATGCGGCCAGATCAGTGCTGCCGGGGGCCGGTGTGTGGCGCTCTGGCTGATGTGCTGCGTGCAGCGCATGCAGGTCCTGCAACAGCGGCAGCAGACGGTCTGCCTCCACCGCGGGAATCTCGATAATCTTCATGGGGTCATCCCTCTTATTGTTGTTGAAACGAAAAGGGGCGGATCGTTGTGATCCGCCCCTCGCTGACTTTGGAATGTGTTGTACGCTTATTCGCGGTTTCCAAGCAGCTGGAGCACCATCATGAACATGTTGATGAAGTCCAGATAAAGGCTGAGTGCGCCCATGATGGCGGATTTTGCCAGCCATTCCTGGTCGCCCGAATGGGCCATCTGCAGGTAGTCGTTCTTGATCCGCTGGGTGTCATAGGCGGTGAGGCCCGCAAAGATCAGCACGCCGATCACCGAGATTGCAAAGGCCATCGCCGACGACGCCAGGAAAATATTGACGATCGAGGCCACGATCAGGCCGATCAGACCCATGATCAGGAAGGCGCCCATGCCGGACAGGTCTTTCTTGGTGGTGTAACCGACCAGCGACAGGCCTGCAAAAGCGACGGAAGTGATCAGGAACACCTGCACGATGCTCTCGCCGGTGAACACCAGGAAGATCGAGCTGATCGACAGGCCCATCACGGTGGCGAAGACATAAAACAGCAGCTGGACGCCGGCCGCGGACATGCGGTTTGCGGCAGCGCCGATGCCAAAGACAAAGGCCAGCGGGGCAAACATGACGACCCATTTCAGCGGCGAAGCATAAAGCGCATGGCCGATATTGGTCAGATATTTATCCGCGCTCAGCTGCGCCACGGCATTGGCCGGGTCCGCAGTGACGGCCAGGCCGGAAATGGCCCAGGCTGCAAGGAAAGTGATGAACGTGCCTGCGGCCATGGTGCCGTAGACCTTGTTCATATGGGCGCGCAGGCCCTCATCAATCTGCGCGGCGCGGGCGCCGGCGGCAGACCGGATGGTGTCGAATTGTGCCATCTTGGGTGGTCTCCGTAAATTACTCCCTTGCTGCCGGCGCACGAGCCGGGCCGCGGCCGGCAGCATTCCCGCTAAATATCGGGGGAACAGCGTTCCGGTTCAAGTATTTCAGGGCAATAAATACATGAAAAACGAGGAAACGGGCCGCCGGCTGGCGGCCCATCTCAAATGCGGGCGTCAAATCGGGCTGCAGTGGCCTCAGCGGGACCAGTGATCCGGCGCGCTCCAGAATCCGCGCCGGGCCTCGGCGTCTGCTTCTGCGCGGGTCACGCCGATGTCGTCCAATGCGCGGGTGTCCAGCTTGGCCAGCTGGCGGCGCTGCGTCCAGACCTTCAGGTGCAAACGCAGGCGGGCAGCCAGCGAAAGCTGCGGCTTTGCGGCAGGGCGGGGTGTGCAGCGGGAGGAGGTTGCAGGGGTCATGGCGCGGATCCTTCAGTTACGTTTGTGATGCGTCCCTTTTGGGTGATCAATTGTGTTGATGAATATGGCGTCTTGTGGCACATTTTAAAAACGAATGTTTTTGATACAATGCATCAGGTGCTGTGATGATAAGAAATCTCGATATTACCACGCTCCGCTCTTTTGTGGCGGTGGTGGACAATGGCGGCGTGACCCGGGCTGCCGGTTTTCTGCATCTCACTCAATCGGCGGTCTCCATGCAGATGAAGCGGCTGGAGGAGCTTTTGGGGTTAAGCCTTCTGGACCGCTCCGGGCGCACCATTGCGCTGACAGCGGAAGGCGAGCAGATGCTTGGCTATGCCCGCAGGATGGTGGCGCTGAATGACGAGGTGATCGGCAGGCTGACAGACCAGGCCTTTGAGGGCGAGGTGCTGCTGGGGGTGCCGCATGACGTGGTGCATCCGGTCATTCCGCAAGTGCTGAAGCGGTTCAATCTCAGCTACCCGCGGGTGAATGTGAACCTCTGCACTTCCAACACCCGCGACTTGAAGACCGAATTCTCGCGCGGTGCCTTCGACCTGATCCTAACCACGGAAAACGGATCAGGCGAGGGCGGTGAGACGATCCACAGCATGCCGTTGCGCTGGGTCGGCGCGCCCGACGGATCGGTCTGGCGGCAGCGTCCGCTGCGGCTCGGCTTCTGCCGCAACTGCAGTTTCCGCCCCGTGGCCACCGCGGCGCTGGATAAGGCGGGTATCGAATGGGAGATGGCGCTCGACAGCGATTCCGACCGCACCGTCGAGGCAACGGTCAGCGCCGATCTGGCGATTGGTGTGCTGCTGGAGGGCACCCAGCCGGGTTATCAAGAGCTTGTCGAACAAGGTTGCGGCCTGCCGGACCTTCCCATGCAGCACATCAACCTCTATGGGGCCGAGCGCGTGCGCGCACCCTATGTCGAGGAGCTGGCCGAATTTATCCGCCAGGCATTTCAAGGGCTGTGGTCGGCGCCGCTGCGCGCTGCCAGTTGACGCGCTGATGCTCCGGCACCGGGCGGGGGGAAGCGCGGCTCCCTCCCTTGTCTGGTCAGCGGTTGCGGCCCATGGTGATCACCACCTTGCCGGTGGACTTGCGGCTGCGCAGCAGCTCCAGCCCCTCGGCCGCGCGGTCCAGCGGCAGGGTGTGGCTGATATGCGGCTTAATGCGGCCTTCGCCGTGCCAGGTAAACAGCGTCTCAAAGGACCGGCGCACCGCTTCGGGCCGGAATTTCATGTAGCCGCCCAGATAGAAACCGATCACTGTCAGGTTCTTCACCAGCAGATGGTTGGCCGGAATTTGCGGCACCTCGCCGCCGGCAAATCCCACCGGCAGCAGCCGAGCGCCGGGATTGGCTGCGCGGAAAGCGGCTTTCCAAACATCGCCGCCCACAGCGTCATAAACCACATCGGCCCCGCCCAGTGCTTTCACAGTGCTGCGCAGGTCTTCACCGGCATCGACCAGGTGATCCGCACCGGCAGCGGCAGCAACCTCCAGCTTCTCCTGCCCGCGGGCCTGGGCAATCACCGTCGCTCCCATCAGCTTGCCGATTTCAACAGCCGTCAGCCCGACGCCGCCGGCGGCGCCTGTTACCAGCAGTGTCTCGCCCGGCTGCAGGCGGGCGCAATGATCCAGTGCCATGTGGCTGGTGCCATAGGCGATCTGCATCGCTGCGGCGTGCTCGAAACTCATCGCATCCGGGATCCGGATCAGTTGGGCTGCGTCAAAAACCCCGGCTTCAGCCAGCCCGCCGGAACCGCCGAACAGCGCAACCCGGTCGCCAGGAGCAAACCCTTTTGTGCCTTCACCCAGTTCCGTCACCACGCCTGCCGCTTCCAGTCCAAGGGTAAAGGGAGGCTCGGGCGTGTCCTGATAGCTGCCCTTCATCATCAGCAGGTCGGCAAAGTTCAAACCACAGGCCCGCAGCGCAACGGCAGCTTGGCCAGGGCCCGGTGGCGGGACGTCTGTTTCCGTCAGCGACGCCGGACGGTCAAAGGCCGGAACTTGAAAAGCCTGCATGTTTTTTCCTCAGCTTCCGCGGGAATCTGTGTGATTCGCCACCTTACACTGGCGGGGTGCTGCGCCTGGCCGCACCTCGCTATTTCTGGGGAGGTACGTGATCGGCAGCCGCTTGGCAACAAAACCTTTAGAAAAATGATACATGAAATCATGCGCTTGAACGTGCGGTCCGCGCACGGGGCGACGGCAGCCTTGCAATCAATCGCAAGGGTTGTACACTTTTGCTCAGAGGTTGAGCTTTGATCGCTCTGATGGGGAACCGTGTTCCGGCAAAGAATTGAAGCCGCCAGAACAGGTTATAGGAACGCAGCGGTCCGGGTTGCAGCCGGATTTTTGGACTTAGGAGAAACGCATGGCTCATCCAGTTGACGTGCATGTGGGAAAGCGCATCCGCCACCGCCGGTGGCTGATCGGCATGACACAGCAGCAACTCGCCGAGCAGGTCGGCATTAAATTTCAGCAAATTCAGAAATACGAGACCGGTGCCAATCGGGTCAGCGCCTCGCGGCTCTGGGATATTTCCGACGCCCTTGAGGTGCCGGTGAGCTTCTTCTTCGAAGGTCTGCAGGAAGAAGGCAAATCCTCGTCGGATAAAGCCTCCGTTCCGGAAGACCTGATGGGCGACAAGGAAGCTCTTGATCTGGTGCGCTCCTACTATGCAATCCCGGAAAACCAGCGCCGCCGCCTGTTTGAGCTGGCACGCGTGCTGAGCGACGTCGCCTGAAATCCTGACGGCGAATGAAGGGTAATAACAAGCGCAAAACCTGCGATGCCAGGGTTTGCGCTTGCAATAGTGCCGGGTGAGTGGCACCCGTATTGGTATGACACAGGCCGCTTTTCCCGATCTTGACGTTGCACACAGGATGGCAGACGCAGCCCGCGCCGCCATCCTGCCGCATTTCCGCACATCTTCGCTGACCGCTGAGAACAAACTCGACGGCGGGTTCGATCCGGTCACGGTTGCGGACCGCGCTGCCGAGCAGGCGATGCGGGCAGTGCTGGCGGAGTTGCGCCCCGATGACGGAATTCTGGGCGAAGAGTTCGGCACCAAGCCGGGGACTTCGGGCCGCACCTGGGTGCTGGACCCGATTGACGGAACCCGCGGTTTCATCAGCGGTACGCCAACCTGGGGCGTGCTGATTGCGCTGTCGAATGAAAACGGCCCGTTCCTGGGGGTAATCGACCAGCCCTATACCGGCGAGCGTTTCTGCGGCGGGCCGGATATTGCTTCCATGACCGGCCCGTTAGGCAAAAGACCTTTGCAGACCCGAGCCACTGCGGCGCTGGAAGACGCCATCCTGTTCACCACATTCCCGGAGGTCGGCACACCGCAAGACCGCGCTGCGTTCGAACGGGTCTCGGCCCGCTCCAAGCTGACCCGCTATGGCACCGACTGTTATGCCTATGCGCTGGTGGCGGCAGGACAAGTGGATCTGGTGATCGAGGCCGGTCTCAACGCTTATGACATTCAGGCGCCGATTGCGCTGATCCAGGCGGCGGGCGGAATTGTCACCGACTGGCAGGGCAACCCGGCTCACAACGGCGGCCGTGCCCTGGCCGCGGCCAACGCGGATATTCACGCGGCTGCGCTGGAACTGCTGCAACAGGCGTAAACGGGTTGAAATTGGCGCCCCCGGCTTGTAGTTTTCCCGGCAGGCCGGTTCTTCGCCCGTTTTCCACCGGTCAATCACACATTCCTCTGAAGCGGGCTGTCTTTTGGAGTGTGTGTAAATGACAGAGTTCCTGATACAAAATGCCGATACCATCCTGACGATGGATGATGAACGCCGTGTGCTGCACGGCGCTGATGTGCTGATCCGCGGCGGTAAGATTGCCGCCGTGGGGCAGGGGCTGCAAACCAGCGGAGATATTGTCTCCGGCCGCGGATGCGTCGTCACTCCCGGGCTGGTCAACACCCATCACCATCTCTACCAGAACCTGACCCGCGCGGTGCCGGGCGCCCAGGATGCGCTGCTGTTCGGCTGGCTGCAGCGGCTCTATCCCATCTGGGCGCAGTTCACCCCGGACGAGATGTTCGTCTCTGCCCAGCTGGGCCTGGCGGAGCTGGCGCTGTCAGGCTGCACGCTCAGTTCCGACCACCTGTACCTATACCCCAATGGCTCGCGGCTGGAGGACACTATCCATGCCGCCCGCGATGTGGGCCTGCGCTTTCACCCGACCCGCGGCGCGATGAGCATCGGCGAAAGCGACGGCGGATTGCCGCCTGACAGCCTGGTCGAGAAAGAGCAGGCCATTCTCGACGACATGATCCGGATTGTTGATGGCTTCCACGATGCAGGCGAAGGGTCCATGTGCCGCGTCGGCCTGGCGCCATGCTCGCCGTTTTCGGTCAGCCGCGAGCTGATGCGCGATGCCGCACTGCTGGCCCGTGACAAAGGCGTGATGCTGCACACCCATCTGGCCGAAAACGACGAAGACATCGCCTATTCGGAGGCCAAATTCGGCTGCCGCCCCGGCCAGTATGCCGAAGAGCTTGGCTGGACCGGCGATGATGTCTGGCATGCCCATTGCGTGAAGCTCGACGTGAAAGAGATTGACCTTTTTGCCAGAACCCGCACCGGGGTTGCCCATTGCCCCTGTTCTAACTGCCGCCTGGGCAGCGGCATTGCCCCTGTGCGCGCAATGCGGGACGCCGGGGTTCCTGTGGGGTTGGGCGTGGACGGCTCCGCCAGCAACGACATGGCCGGCCTGGCGTCAGAGGCGCGGCAGGCCATGCTGCTGCAGCGGGTTGCCAATGGCGCCGACGCGATGAGCGCTTATGAAACGCTGGAGATCGCCACCCGCGGCGGCGCCGATGTGCTGGGCCGCCCGGATTGCGGCCGCTTGGCACCGGGCAAGCGCGCCGATATCGCGATCTGGGACACCACAGGCATTGCCTCCAGCGGCAGCTGGGATGCCGCAGCCCTGCTGCTGGCCGGTCCGACCCAGGTGAAACACCTGTTTGTCGAAGGCAAGCAGATCATCCGCAGCGGCGAGATCACAACGCTCGACCTGCCGCAGCTGATCGAACGCCACGGGAAACTGGCGCGGGCGCTGGCTTCACCTTTCTGAAAATACTCAAGGCTGAGGCGCATCAGCGCCTCTGCTCAACCGGTCGCCCGCCAATCCAGACCTCGGTAATGGCGCGGTCGTCGCCCATCATGATGGTGGGGAACACCGCCTCCCAGATATCCTCCGCCCGCGCGGACCGCTGCGCGATGGCGGGGGCCGAGGCCAGATCCAGCACCACCAGATCCGCCTCCATGCCGGGGGCGATATTGCCGATCTTTGCCTCCATCCGCAGCGCCGTGGCGGATCCTTGGGTCGCCAGCCACAACAGCTGTGCTGCATGCAGCGGCGTGCCGCGCAGCTGGCCGATCTCATAGGCCGCCGCCATGGTGCGTAGCATCGAAAAGCTGGACCCGCCGCCGGTGTCAGTGGCAAGCCCGATCCGCTGGCCCTCGGCCATCAGCCCGGCCATGTCGAACAGCCCGGAGCCGATAAAGGTATTCGACGTCGGGCAGTGGATCAGCGCCGCGCCAAAGTCCCGCAACCGGTGCCGTTCACGCTCCTCCAGATGAATCGCATGACCGTAAAGGCCCCTGGCGCCCAGCAGTCCGAACTCCTCATAGGTGTCCAGATAATCGCGGGCTTGCGGAAACAACGACCTGACCCATTCGATTTCATCAGTCTGCTCGCTCAGATGCGTTTGCATCAGGCATTCCGGGTGCTTGCCCCACAGTGCACCCATTGCCTCCAGCTGCACAGGGGTGGAGGTGGGCGAAAACCGCGGGGAAATTGCATATTCCAGCCGGTCCACACCGTGCCAGCGCCCGATCAATGCGTCTGAATCGTCATAAGCCGACTGCGCGGTATCCCGCAGTTCCTCCGGCGCGTTGCGGTCCATGCAGGTCTTGCCCGCAACCACCCGCTGCCCTCGCGATTGCGCGGCCGTGAAAAACGCATCCACGCTTTCGGGATGAATTGTGCAATAGCTGCAGACCGTGGTGGTGCCATGTGCGGCAGTCAGGTCCAGATACCTGTTGGCAATTCCGTCTGCATAGACGCGGTCGCCGAACCGCATCTCCTCCGGGAAGGTATAGCTGTTCAGCCAGTCGATCAGCCGCTTGCCCCAGCTGGCGATAATCGCGGTCTGCGGATAATGCACATGGGCGTCAACAAAGCCTGCCATGATCAGCTTGCCGCTGTGATCCACGGCTTCCGCCTTTGGCAGCAGCGCCTGCATTTCTGCCAGCGGCCCGGCACCCGCGACCTTGCCGTTTTGCACCGCCACCGCATCCAGCAGACGGGCCGCGTCTTCGGGCCGGTCCGCGGCAAAGGGAGAGCCGGCAAAAGACAGTACGTGCCCTTTCAGGATGTAATCGGTGCCCATTCTTCCAACCCTTTCCTTGCAAAATGGCTCTTGGCAGGATACCCGCCGCATCAGCTCCGGTAAATTATGCCGATGTCATTGTTTTCCGGTAGCCGCTTCTTCTACTTTGCAGGCAGACACTAATAAAATACCCGGGGGCAACACATGAGCAGCGGCGACAACATCACCGGCGATCTGTCTCAGGACGACTCCTATGACCTGGACCGTAAATTGGTTGCCCGGATTCTGGGTGCGGTGGAGCAGGGCGATCAGCAGGCGCTGACGGATCTGCTCGAAGACCTGCACGCAGCCGACATCGCCGACCTTCTGGAACAGATCGATGCCAGCGACCGGGCGCGGCTGATCCGGCTTTACGACCGTGAGTTCGACGGCGAGATCCTGTCCGAACTGGACGAGTCGATCCGCGAAGAAGTCATCGAGACGCTGAACCCGCTGGTTCTGGCCGACGCGGTCCGGGAGATGGAAAGCGACGATGTCGTCGACCTTCTCGAAGACCTTGAGGTGCCGCAGCAGGAAGCCATTCTTGAGGCGCTTGAAGATGCCGACCGGGTCGCGGTTGAGCAATCTCTGAGCTATCCGGAAAACTCGGCCGGCCGCTTGATGCAGCGCGAAGTGGTGATGGCGCCTGAGCATTGGAATGTCGGTCAGGCCATTGATTTCATGCGCAACTCGGATGATTTGCCAGAGCAGTTCTATCACGTGGTCCTGGTTGATCCGCGACTGCATCCGATTGGCAATGTCACCCTTGGCCGGATCATGGCCACCAAACGCCAAGTACCGCTGACCGAACTGGTCGAGGACACCTTTCAGGTGATCCCCGCCGATCAGGACGAGGAAGACGTGGCTTATGCCTTCAACCAGTACCACCTGATTTCGGCGCCCGTGACCGACGCTGAGGGGCGTCTGGTCGGTGTGATCACCATCGACGATGCGATGATCGTGCAGGACGAGGAACACGAAGAAGACATCCTGCGTCTGGCCGGTGTGGGCGAGGAAAGCTCGCTGGCTGACCGGGTGATTGAAACCACCAAACGCCGGTTCCCCTGGCTCGCTGTGAATCTGGTCACGGCGATATTGGCCTCGCTGGTGATTGCGCAGTTTGAAGCAACCATTTCGCAGTTCGTGGCCCTTGCGGTGCTGATGCCGATTGTCGCCTCGATGGGCGGTAATGCCGGCACCCAGTCGCTGACGGTTGCCGTGCGCGCGATTGCCACCCGCGACCTTACCGGCTCCAACGTCTGGCGGGTGATCCGCCGCGAAGTGCTGGTGGGGCTGGTCAACGGGGTGATCTTTGCCATTGTGATGGGTCTGGTGGGCCTCGCTTGGTTCGGCTCGCCGATGCTGGGTGTCGTGATTGCCGTCGCTATGGTGATCAATCTGGTCGTGGCGGGGCTGGCGGGCACGGTGATCCCGGTTCTATTGGAGAAAGCCGGTATTGACCCGGCGCTGGCCTCAGGCGCTTTTGTGACCACGGTGACCGATGTGGTCGGGTTCTTTGCCTTCCTCGGGCTTGCCGCAACTGTTTTGCTGTAGGAGACCGCGATGACGGATCTGACTGAAATCAAGGCCGCCGCCCGCAAGGCCGCCTTTGCCCGCCGCAAGCTGGCGCATGCCCGCAATACTCCAGGTGCCGCAGGCCATCTGTCCGAGGTGCTGGCCGGTTACCGCGGTGTGCCGTTGTCGGGATTTCTGCCGATCCGCACCGAGATCGACCCGGTGCCAGCAATGGCCGAAGCGGCAGCGCACGGGCCTGTTGGCGTTCCGGTTATCATGGGGGCGGGCCAGCCGCTTAAATTCAGCCGCTGGCAGCCCGAAGGCCCGCTGCGCGACGGCCCTTTTGGCGCCATGGTTCCCGAGGCAGATGACTTTTTCGAGCCTGAGATCCTCGTGGTGCCGCTGGTTGCCTTTGATGCCAAGGGCGGACGGCTGGGTTACGGCGGCGGCTTTTATGACCGCACGCTGGAATTGCTGCGCGGCAAGCGGGCGACGCTGGCGATCGGCTTTGCCTTTGACGCGCAAGAGGCCGAAGACCTGCCGCTGGAACCCACCGATCAACCGCTGGACATGCTGATTACCGAAAGCCGGATCCTGCAATTCAGCCGCTGACGCTGGCCGCGCGACCAAGATTTTTCGAAAAATCTTGGCAAAACTTTTCAGAAAAGTTTTGCGCGCCTGCCGCAGGCCTTGTTCTGCCGTCCGCATCCGCGTACCACGCCCGCATGCGAATTCTGTTTCTAGGCGATGTGATGGGCCGCGCGGGGCGCAGTGCCATTACCGAAAATCTACGGCGGCTGCGCCAGGACTGGCGGCTCGATTTTGTTGTGGTGAACGGCGAAAACGCCTCCAACGGCATGGGGCTGAGCGGCGAGCACGCCAAACTGCTGCTGGAGGCCGGCGTTGATTGCCTGACCCTGGGCGACCATGCCTTTGATCAAAAGGACATGCTGCAGTTCATTGAGAAGGAACAGCGCATTATCCGGCCGCTGAACTTTGCCAAAGGCGCACCGGGCCGCGGCTTCCGGCTGTTCCAGGCCCCGGGCGGGCGCAAGGTGCTGGTGGTGCAGGTGCTGGGCCAAGTGTTCATGAAACGCGCTTTCGATGATCCCTTCGGCGCGGTTGAGGCGGTGCTGAAATCGCACCCCCGGGGCGGGCTGGCACAGGCCATCATTGTGGATGTGCATTGCGAAGCCACCTCCGAGAAGATGGCGATGGGCCATTTCTGCAACGGGCGTGCCTCGCTGGTGGTCGGGACCCATACCCATGTTCCAACGGCTGACGCGCAGATCCTGTCCGAAGGCACCGGCTATCTGACCGATGCCGGCATGTGCGGTGATTACAATTCGGTCATCGGCATGGACAAGGCCGAGCCGATGCGCCGCTTCCTGACCGGAATGCCCAAGGCGCGCTTTACCCCTGCAAACGGCGCGGCCACCCTGTCCGGCGTGTTTGTCGAGACCGACGACCGCACAGGTGCTGCCAAGCAGATTCGCATGGTGCGCAACGGCGGCCTGCTGCAGGAGGCCGCCCCCTGACGGAATGCCTTTCCGCCCCGCGGTGCAGCTTGTGGCGGGATGAATTGCCGGTGCAGCCGCGATTTTGCGCATAAATTCCCGAATTCAGGCCTACGCAGCGGGGCGGGCGCGGAAATTCTTGCTCAGGCCAAGGGTTTCAGGGAAACTGCGCGATGGCGGAGCGTGCAGCAGCGCGCTAAACCCGTCTGAAACAATAAGGCATCGTCACGGTATATGCAGTTTTTCCAACTAGGTGATTCCGGCAGCGCGGTCCTGGCGATAGCCATTGTTCTGGCCATGTTCGTGGCTTTTCTGCGCGAAACCTATCCCACCGAAGTTGTGGCGCTGACCGGCGTTGCAGCAATGCTGGCCACCGGCGTTTTGCCCTACAATCAGGCGTTGCCGGTGCTGTCCAACCCGGCGCCTTGGACCATTGCGGCGATGTTCATCATCATGGGTGCCTTGGTGCGGACCGGTGCGCTGGATGCCTTCACTCAAATCGCCAAAAAGCAGGCTGAGGTGAGCCCCAAGCTTGCGGTTGCCTTGCTGATGGCCTTTGTGGTTGCGGCCTCTGCCGTGGTGTCAAACACGCCGGTGGTGGTGGTGATGATCCCAGTGTTCATCCAGATCTCCCGCACCCTGAAGGTTTCCGCCTCCAAGATGCTGATCCCGCTCAGCTATGCGGCGATCCTGGGCGGCACGCTGACACTGATCGGAACCTCGACCAACCTGCTGGTGGATGGTGTTGCGCGGGCGCAGGGCCTGCAGCCTTTCACTATTTTTGAGGTCACGCCGCTGGGCGTGATCCTGGTCATCTATGGCATGATCTACCTGCGCTTTGTCGCACCGCGGCTGCTGCCGGACCGTGACAGCATGGCCATGCTGCTGAGCGACAAATCCAAGATGAAGTTCTTCACCGAAGCGGTGATCCCGCCCGAAAGCAACCTGATCGGCCGCGAAGTCACCGGCGTGCAGCTGTTCAAACGCCCTGGCGTGCGGCTGATCGACGTGATCCGCGGCGATGATTCTTTGCGCCGCAACCTCATGGGTGTGGAGCTGCAGGTCGGCGACAGGGTGGTGCTGCGCACCCGGATGACCGAGCTGTTGAGCCTGCAAACCAACAAAGAGCTCAAGCGGGTGGATCAGGTTTCCGCCGTCGAGACCGAAACCGTGGAGGTGCTGATCACGCCCGGATGCCGCATGGTGGGCCGCAGCCTTGGCGCCATGCGCCTGCGCCGCCGCTACGGCGTCTATACCCTGGCGGTGCACCGCCGGAACCAGAACATCGGCGTGCAGCTGGATGACCTCGTGGTGCGGATCGGCGACACCCTGCTGCTGGAGGGGGCGCCCGCCGATATCCAGCGTCTGGCCTCCGATATGGATCTGGCCGATGTCTCGCAGCCGACCCAGCGCGCCTACCGCCGCAGCCACGCGCCGATTGCCGTTGTTGCACTGCTCGGGATCGTTCTGCTGGCCGCCTTCGGCGTGGCACCTATCCTGATGCTGTCCCTGCTGATGGTGTCGCTGGTGTTCGTGACCCGCTGCATCGACGCGGACGAGGCGTTCTCCTTTGTGGACGGGCGGCTCCTGGCGTTGATTTTTTCGATGCTGGCCATCGGCGCCGCGCTGGAAAGCTCTGGTGCGGTTGCCCTGATCGTCAACGCCATTGCCCCCGGCTTGTCGATGCTGCCGCCGTTCCTGCTGGTCTGGGCGGTCTATCTGCTGACCTCTGTCTTGACCGAGCTGGTCTCAAACAACGCAGTGGCTGTAGTCGTCACCCCGATTGCCATTGGCCTGGCTCAGGCCATGGGGGTGGATCCGCGCCCCTTGGTGGTGGCCGTGATGGTCGCCGCCTCGGCCTCCTTTGCCACCCCGATCGGATATCAGACCAACACGCTGGTTTACGGTCCTGGCGGTTACAAGTTCACCGATTTCCTGCGTGTCGGCATCCCGCTGAACCTGACCGTCGGCATGGTTGCGTCCTTGATTATTCCGTTTTTCTGGCCGCTCTGACATCACCGGATGCCCATGGTGATGGCGGTTTTCCGCTTCGCCAGCATTTGTTTACGTGAAATTGTTAAAGCCGGGCCCATATGAAACAGAGAGTACTTCAAGGGGTGGCAAAGTGGATTTCAGAAAACTGTTCCTGATCGCGGTCCTGGGTGGATCAACAGCCATCGTGCTGATGTCGCAGGCCTGGGCAGACCGGCACCCACAGCCTTCAAAAGTCTCCGCGCAGGCCGCAAAATCCTTGTGAAAGGATTTTGGCAAAACTTTTCCTCAAAAGTTTTAGACCCCGCTACAATGGCCAAAACACCAGGATTGCCGGAATAGAAACGGCAATGACCAGAACCTCCAGCGGCAATCCCATCCGCCAATAATCGCCAAAGCGGTAACCGCCAGGACCCAGCACAAGCGTGTTGTTCTTATGTCCGATCGGCGTCAGGAACGCCGCCGAGGCGGCAACCGCCACCGCCATCAGGAACGGATCCGGGGATACCCTTAGGGACTCCGCCATCTGAATGCCCACAGGTGCCGCGACAATGGCTGTGGCGGTATTGTTCAGCACATCCGACAGGGTCATGGTCACCACCATCAGCACTGTGAGCACCGCCCAGGCGGGCAAGCCTTCGGTCAGGCCTGTCAGCGCATTGGCAATCAGTGCGGTGCCGCCTGAACTGTCCAGCGCCGCCCCCAACGGGATCATCGACCCCAGCAGCACCACAACCGGCCATTCCACATGATCATAGATCTCCGCCACCGGCAGGATCTTAAAAAGAACATAACCGATCGCCACCAGTCCCAGGGCCACCGGCAGGTAGATCAGCCCGGCCGAGGCCGCCAAAACCGCTGTGGCAAACAGGCCGATGGCGGCCCAGGTTTTGTCATTTGCCGTTACCGCCAGCCCGCGCTGCGCCAGCGGCAGGCAGCCCAGCCAGTCGGTCACATCGGCACTGCGCCCGCGCGGGCAAAGCAGCAGCAGAATGTCGCCTGCCTCGATCTCTGCCTGCCGGATATGTTTGGTGATCCGCCGGCCTTGACGGGAAATCCCCAGCAGCACCGCGCTTTGCCGCCAGGCCAGTCCGATCGACTGGGCACTGCGCCCGCGCACACGGGCCGCTTCCGGCACTACGACCTCAACCAGCTCCAGCCCGTCGCCTGCAGCGGTCAGCTTTTCCTGCCGGGCGGCGTCGGCAAAATCCAGTTTCAAGGCACTGCGGAACTCATCAAGTGCCTCCGGTTCAGCCTCGATCACCAGCGTATCCCCGTCCCGCAGCGTCGCAGCGCTGGCGCGGCCATAGCGGCGCTTGCCGTCCCGGATCAACCCGATGATCGCTACATCCGCCTTTTCGGCCTCTTCGTCCAATTCGCCCAGCCGCTTGCCGGTCAGCTCTGACCCTTCGCCCACAGTCAGCTCAGCAATATAGGGCGCCAACTGCGCCTCGGACGCTCCCGCTGCATTCTCCCGCGCGGGGATCAGCCGCCAGCCGATCAGCGCCACAAAGGTAAGCCCCGCCAGCGCCGCGACGCCACCCACCGGGGCAAAATCGAACATCCGGAACGGCTCTCCCAGCCGCTCCTCCCGGATCGCGGCAATGATGATGTTGGGCGGCGTGCCGATAAGGGTCGCCATGCCGCCCAGAATAGTGGCAAAGGACAGGGGCATCAGGCTCAACCCCGGCGCCCGGCCTGACTTGCGTGCAGTCTGGATGTCCACCGGCATCAGCAGCGCCAGCGCCGCAACATTGTTCATGAAGGCTGACAGCACCGCACCGACCCCGCCCATCAGAGCGATATGACCGCCCAACCCGCGCGCACTGTCCACCAATGTGCGGGTGATCAGAAACACCGCGCCTGACCGCACCAGCCCTGCGGACACAATCAGCACCAGCGCCACCACCAGCGTTGCCGGATGGCCGAACCCGCCAAAGGCATCGCCAGCAGGAACCACCCCCAGCACCACCCCCGCCATCAGCGCCGCAAAGGCCACCAGATCATAGCGGTAACGCCCCCATAACAGCAGGGCAAAAACGGCAGCAAATAACGCAAATAAAACAGCTTGATCATATGTCATCGGGCCAGCTTAACCCCGAAACCCCGCGGAGCAAGGGCCAAGCTGGGGCAGGGTGCTTGAAACCCGGTGCCGGCACGGGCTATATGGGCGCCAATTCAGATATTCAGCAGCAAGGATGCACCATGGCAGGCCATTCAAAATGGGCAAACATTCAGCACCGCAAAGGCCGTCAGGACGCGGCGCGGTCGAAACTGTTTTCCAAGCTGGCCAAGGAGATCACCGTGGCCGCCAAAATGGGCGACCCTGATCCCGACAAGAACCCGCGTCTGCGCCTGGCGGTCAAGGAAGCCAAAAGCCAGTCCGTCCCCAAGGACGTGATCGACCGCGCGATCAAGAAGGCCGTGGGCGGCGACGCTGAAAACTATGACGAAATCCGCTACGAAGGGTACGGCCCCAATGGCGTGGCCGTCATCGTCGAGGCCATGACCGACAACAAGAACCGCACAGCCTCCAACGTGCGTTCGACCTTTTCCAAGAACGGCGGCAACCTGGGCGAGACCGGTTCGGTCGGCTTCATGTTCGAACGCAAGGGTGAAGTCACCTATCCGGCCTCTGTTGGTGATGCCGACACCGTGATGATGGCAGCAATCGAAGCCGGCGCCGAAGATGTCGAAAGCTCGGAGGACGGCCATATCATCTACTGCGCCGATACCGACCTCAATGACGTGTCAAACGCACTGGAAGCGGAACTGGGCGAGTCCGAGAGCACTAAGCTGGTCTGGAAGCCGGGCACCACCACCGAGCTGGATCTCGAAGGCATGCAAAAGCTGATGAAGCTGGTCGATGCGCTGGAGGACGACGACGACGTGCAGCGTGTCACCACCAACTTCGAAGCGTCTGACGAGGTCATGGCGCAGCTCTAAATTGCTGCAGCCGCGCAACGATGAAAGCCCGCCGCGCCTCCGGCGGGCTTTTGTTTTGGCGCACAGGCCACCTTTATCGGGCCACCTGTATCGGGCCACCCGTATGGCTCCGGGCTGCTGCTTCTTTCTGGTCGGAAATACCCCGGGGGTGAGGCCGCAAGGCCGAGGGGGCAGCGCCCCTCCCTGCCGCCGCGCCGGGATCGGTCCAGCTTGCTGTACTTCAGAACATTTCCGCGCGGCAGATACATCGGTATCAGCTCTAAGTGATTCACATAGTCGATCACATAGCAGTAATCCTCGCCGGTTTCTTCCTCGCGGCCATAGAGATACGGCCCGCCGCCCTCGAAATTGAAACACCGTTCCGAAACAGCCGGATAGTCCAGCCCGGCAGTGGCAGGCGATGCTGCCAGCCCCAGGCCCGCAGCAAGTAGATTATGCTCCATGCAAAACGTCCCCCGGCTGATGCCTGAAACGCTAGGGGGGATGGTAGAGGCGGCAAGAGAAACCGGTTGCACGGCGGCTGGCCGGTCAATCGGTTACGACACCGCCAATTCGCAGGGCCGTGGCATCCGGTATCCATATCTCCCGGTGGGGGATGGCAAAGACCCTGTTGGCAAACTCGGCGCTCACCCCTTGCTGCAACAGAAAGGCGCGGTCCTTTTCCTGCTCTTTTTCCAGGTTTATCTGCGGCAGACCGCTTTCGAACTGCAAAGCATAGCTGTGAAAGCCAAGCTGCCCGTCCCCGCCAAGGCTGCGCCGGAGCCCGGCTGCGAACATCAATGTGCAGGCCGAAGCACACAGACCCTCTGCACGGGTGGAAAACCCCTGTTCGCGGATCAGTCTGGCGGCGCCACGGGCTTCGGCAATCAGACCGCCGGGACTGGTCAGGGTAATTCGCTGCAGCCCGGGGTGCTGGAGGATCATCTGCTCAATCCGCCGTGTCAGGCCAAAGGTGATTTCACCTGCAAAGATCAGTGCGCGGCCGTCATTGGAAACTGTCAGCTTGTAAAGCGCTTCGCGCGCTTGCCGCCGCTGTTCGGCATAGACGGGTTCCTCCTTTGTCCGGGCAATCAACTGGGCGTCCCACCACAGGGTGACCGCCGCAAAACCCGCAAACAGCAGCACCAGATAACCGCCCCAGACTGGCGCCATCGCACCGGTGCTGCGTACATGCGCATCGGCACTGTGCAGAAAGATGCGGGCCTGCCACAGCAGAAACAGCCCGTCCGCCGCCATCAAAGCAAAGACCAGCGGTACCGGCAGGCTGACCCATTGGTTCAGCACCAGCCAGATGAGTACAACCCCTGCGCGCGGCAGCAGCACCTGCAGGCCGAGGCTGCGGCGCAAGGAGGCTGGCGCCGGCATCAGCCGCACCGCCCGCCGCAGGCGGCACAATTTTCTTGCAAGAAAATTGGCCGGAAAATTCGAATTTTCCGGCTGCCGGCGGTGAGGGCTATTCTACAAATGCTGCAATCTCCTCGAGCGGTTTTTTCAGCTTGGCAACGGAGGGCACCATCGCGTTCTCTGCCGGATGGCCCACGGCAATGATCATCGTCGGTTTTTCCGATGCCGGGCGGCCCAGGGCGCCATTCAGGAACTTCATCGGGTTCGGCGTGTGGGTAAGAGTGCACAGGCCCGCCGTATGCAAAGCTGTCAGTAATACGCCGGTGGCAATATTCACGCTTTCCGGCACGTAATAGTTTTTGTAGCGGCTGCCGTCCTCAAAAGCGCCCCAGCGCTGGGCGAAAACCACAATCAGCCAGGGCGCGGTGGTCAGATGCGGCTTGTCCGCATCGGTGCCGATCGGCTCCAGCGCCGTGATCCATTCATCGCCCGCACCGCCCGCATAGAACTTTTTTTCCTCTTCTTCAGCCTCGGCGCGGATCTGCGCCTTCAGCTCCGGATTGGAAATCGCAGCAAAGAACCAGGGCTGATGGTTGGCCCCCGAGGGTGCCGTGCCGGCTGCACGGATACAGGTCTCGATCACCTGCCGCGGCACCGGCTGGCCGGTAAAGTCCCGCACCGAATGCCGCCGCCGCATATGGGCCAGAAACTCTGCTGCTTTTTCCTGCATTTCAGCGTCGGAGTACTCGGCTCGGTCCGGCAAGGGCAGGGGATCATAGCTGAGAGCGTCTTTTGAAAACATCGGCGGGCTTTCCTGTTTAGCTTTGGGTCAAATACTGCCTAGCAGATTTCTGCACGGCGCGGGTCACCTCCGCAAGGGCAGGGGCCATTACCCGCGCCACCTGCCAGGTCAAGGGCACCGGCAGCGTGGTCTCAGGGATCAGTGGCACCAGCCGCCCGCTGCGGATATCGCCGGCGACCATTGCCAACGGATTCATGCCCCAGCCCAGGCCGGCCGCGGCGGCATCAATGAAGGCCTGGGTCGAGGGCAGGTAATGGGCAGGCGGCGCCAGCTGCGGCGCCACATTCCGCTCCAGCCACAGCCGCTGCAGATTGTCCTTGGCATTGAAGATCAGGCACGGAGCGCGGGCGGCAGCCTCCGGCGTCACCCCTGCCGGAAACCAGCGCGCCATGAAGTCGGGATTGGTGGTTGCCACATAGTCCAGCGTGCCCAGCGGATGGGCGTCAAACCCGGTGACCGGCTTGGCGCTGGCCGTCACCGCAGCAGAGACCTCGCCGCGCTTCAGCCACTCCGCGCTGTGGTCCTGATCATCCACCAAAAGATCGAAAAGCACCCCGTCCACCTCGGCCATCGCGTCAATGAACCAGCTGGCCAGGCTGTCTGCATTGACCGCAATCCGCAGCCGCACCGGGCCGTGATCCACCTCCAAAGCCAGTTCCCGCGCCAGCTGCGCCTCCAGCAGGCCGATGTCCTCGGCATGTTTGGCAATCCTGAGACCCGCCGCCGTTCCGGTGCAGGGCGTGCCGCGCAGCACCAGCGCGGTGCCGATGCGGTCCTCCAGCGCTTTGATCCGCTGCGAAACGGCTGATGGCGTCACCCGCAAGGAATGCGCCGCGGCCTCAAAAGTGCCAAGGCGCAGCACCGCGCTCAGCGCCGCCATCTGGCTGGGATCCATCTGCATTAGCAACTCTAATCTGACTTAAGCCTCTTTAACTGGATTAATGGCGTGGCAGTCTCTAGTCAAACCCCAGCACAACGATGGAGACCACAATGCCCCCCAGCCTGCTTGCCGGATTCGCTCTTGGCCTTAGCCTGATCGCGGCGATCGGTGCCCAAAACGCCTTTGTTCTGCGCCAGGGGCTGCGGCGCCAGCATGTGTTCTGGATCTGCTTCACCTGTGCGGGATCCGATGCGGTGCTGATCACTGCGGGTGTTTTCGGCTTTGGCTCGCTTGCGCTGGCAGTTCCGTGGTTTGAACAGGCGATGCGGCTTGGCGGTGCGGCTTTTCTGATCTGGTACGGCGCCCGCGCCCTGCGCAGCGCCTGGCGCGGCGGCGAAACCCTGGACACGGCGGGCGAAGGCGCAGGCGCTGCCCTGCTGCCGGTACTGGCCACGGTGCTGGCGCTGACCTGGCTGAACCCGCATGTCTACCTTGATACAGTGGTTCTCCTTGGCTCGATCTCAGCACAATACCCCGAGCCGCTGGTCTTTGCCGCCGGGGCCACCATCGCCAGCTTCACCTTTTTCTTCACGCTCGGCTATGGCGCCAGCCTGCTGGCTCCGGTCTTTGCCCGCCCGCGCGCCTGGCAGGTGCTGGATGCCATCGTCGGCCTGACCATGTGGGCGATTGCGCTGAAACTGCTGATGATGTGACGAACAGCATCTGTGCGCAGGCCGCTCTAACGCCTGCGCAGAAATGCGCTACCTTCCTCCTGAAGCCGCCAACAGGAGGGAAGGATGAGCTGGAACCCGGCACTGGAACCGCAATGCCCCGATGCGGGCAGCCTTGATGCAATTGAAACGGTGATTATCCCGCGCGCCCGTGACCTCGGCGGCTTTGAGGTCCGCCGCGCCTTGCCCGCACCGCGCCGCCAGATGGTCGGCCCGTTCATCTTCTTCGATCAGGCCGGGCCGGCGGAGTTCCTGACCGGGCAAGGCATCGACGTGCGCCCGCATCCGCATATCGGCCTTGGCACTGTGACCTATCTCTATCAGGGCGAATTCGAACATCGCGATTCCTTAGGCACTCACCAGATGATCTATCCGGGCGAGGTGAACTGGATGGTGGCAGGCCAGGGGGTCACCCATTCCGAACGCACCTCGGCCACGACCCGCGCAGCCCCAAGCAGCCTGTTCGGTATTCAGACCTGGATCGCGTTGCCCGACAGCCACGAGGACACGCCCGCGGCCTTTGAACACCACGGCAAGGAAGCGCTGCCGCTGCTGGAGGGCGAGGGCAAGGCCGTGCGGTTGATCCTCGGCTCCGCCTGGGGTGAGAAAGCCCCTGCAACGCTTTATTCTGAAACATTTTATGCCGATGCGGTATTGCAGGCGGGCGCCAAACTGCCGCTGCCCTTGGATCACGAGGACCGGGGGCTTTATGTCACGCAAGGATCGGTTGAGATTGCCGGCGAAACATTTGAGGCCGGCCGGATGATGGTTTTCCGGCCCGGTGACGCGATCACTGTGACCGCAGGCCCGCAAGGGGCGCGGCTGATGGCGCTGGGCGGTGCGACGCTGAACGGGCCGCGCTATATCTGGTGGAACTTCGTCGCCTCCTCCCGCGACCGGATCGAAGACGCCAAGTCCGCCTGGGCCGCTGGCGACTGGCAGCAGGGCCGCTTCCAGCTGCCGCCTGGCGATGATGAAGAATTCACCCCGCTGCCAGAGAAGCGGAAATAATTCACATGTGAAGCCTTGCGCCGCCGCCCGAACGGGTGTTCTGTCCGGCCATGTCCCAAACCGTCAAATCCGTCCAAACCGCGCAAAACCCTCTCCGGGGCGTGTTCTGGATGGTTGTAACAGGCCTCTGTTTTGTGGCGGTCACAGCGCTGGTCAAACACCTTGGCAGCCGCATCCCGCCCGCCGAAAGCGCCTTTTTGCGGTACTTGCTGGGGCTGGTGTTTCTGATCCCGATGGCCGGGGCCTTGCGCCGGGCGCAGCTGACCCCGCGGCTTTGGGCATTGTTTGCAGGCCGCGGCGTGGTGCATTCTGCCGGCGTGATCCTGTGGTTTTATGCCATGACCCAGATCCCTCTGGCCGAGGTTACGGCAATGAACTACCTGTCCCCGGTTTATGTCACCTTGGGGGCTGCGCTGTTTCTGGGGGAGAAGCTGGCGGTGCGCCGGATATCGGCGATTGCTGTCGCTTTGATCGGCGCGATGATCATCCTGCGTCCGGGCTTCCGCGAAGTCTCCCCCGGCCATATCGCCATGCTGTTCACTGCCGTGTCCTTCGGGGCCTCTTACCTGATCGCCAAGTTTACTGTCGGCAGCAACAGCCCGGCTGTCGTGGTCGGCATGCTGTCGATCTTTGTCACTCTGGGCCTTGCCCCCTTTGCCTTGGCGGTCTGGGTGACGCCCACGCTGGCCGAGATTGCAATTCTGTTCGGAGTCGCCAGCTTTGCCACCGCGGGCCACTACACCATGACGCTTGCCTTTGCTGCGGCACCCGTGGCGGTGACCCAGCCGGTCACGTTCCTGCAACTGGTCTGGGCCACCTTGCTGGGCGCGCTGGCGTTTGGTGAACCGGCTGACATCTGGGTAATGTCCGGCGGCGGGCTGATCCTGGCTGCGGTCAGTTTTATCTCGTGGCGTGAAGCCAGAATTAAAAAGAAGGCTCTTACACCTTCCGGTAATGCGACTGGTGTTTGATCGTCTTATGGATGTTACAAACCCGAAGTAATCTCCCGCTCTTACCGACGCAGGCGGAGACCGCGCATGGCGAATTGGCTTTGGCCCACGGCGTTGCTGCTGGCGGCCCTTTTTGATCCGCCGGCCGCCCAGGCCGGGCCCAGTATCTGCAACGATACTGAGGCTTTGCATCAATTGGCCGTCAGCTTGCGGATTGACGGCCGTTGGGTGGTGCAGGGCTGGCAGCCGCTCATCCCGGGAGATTGCGCCGAACCGGTGCCGGCCGGCTATCAGGGCCGGTTTCTCTACTTCCGCGCCAAAAGCCCCGGATACAGTTTCCGCGACGACAGCGTCCGGTTTTGCACGGCCCAGGGCCGGTTCCGGATTGAGCATGGCAGCGATTGCACCGCACAAGGCTATGCAATGCAGGGTTTTGCCAAAACCGTTACGGCACCAGCAGGACCGCAGGTTCTGCTCAGTTCCCGATCACAGTCCGAGCGCCGGGAGGCTGCGTTTGCCGCCGCTGAGGACGGGCATGACGCAACAGAAGACCAATTTCATTACGCGGCGGAGGTGGTCTTTCAAGGCTGCAAGCAGCAGAAAAGCCCGGGCGCCGTCACCTGCAGTTTTGTTGGCGGCGGGATGGAGTTTGGTGCTGTGGGCAAGGTCCGGATCTCCGATCCGGTCTTCACATTCCTGCTGGGGCTGGTGCGCGGCACCCCGCTGGCTATTGACGGTGAGATAGTCACCCGTTTCGGCTCCTTTGCAGAGCTGGAGCTGCACAGTGTCACGCCGCGTGTGCCGAACCGGTTCGACAAGATGCTGCAGAACATGCAGGGAGAGTGGCGGTCCGTGCAAAACCCCAATGACCGGTTTGCCATTTCCGGTGCCGTGCGCCAGGTCCGATACGGCGGCAGGCAAATGACCCCGGAGTTTGTCACGATCCAGCAAGGCTGCCGCGGCATGGGGTTTACGGGTGACTTCCTGATGGCCTGGGACAGCCAGAGCGGCACCAAACTGTGTTATCAGATCGATTCTCTGACCCGCGATGGAATGACACTTATTTATTTGCCGCGCGGAACCCGGCTGGACTACGAACGGCTGCCTGGCGGCTAGGCCTTATGGGATGACAAGATCCACAACCAGATGCGCCGCAGCTCGCGCGGCCTCGGGATTCAGCGGATCTTCCGACTGCGCGGCCTGCAGCCAGACCCCGTCCATATAGCATTGCAGCGCCTGGCGCGCGGTTTCCAACTGTCCGCCGGGCAGCAGCGCCCGCAGCTCGGCCAGGACATGGCTGCGCACCCGGGCACGGTTGATTCGGTGCAGGCGGCTCAGCCGCGGCGAATAGGGGGCATTTGCCCAGAACTGCATCCAGATACTGCACTGGGGCACAGTGAAAAGACCGTCGGCAAAGTTCGCGTCCATCACCGCATATAGCCGTTCGCGCGGGGTGCGCGCTGTGGCATAGCCATCCGCCATGGCCCGCCGCAGCTTGCCCAGAAGATGCAGCATTGTGGCTTCCATCAGCCCTTCCTTGGAGCCGAAATAATAGTTTATCGAGGCCGCCGAAGCACCGGCCTCCCTGGCGATTTCCGCCATGGTTACAACACCGTAACCGCGCTCATGCACTGCAACGATGGTGGCTTCGATCAGCTCTTCGTTGCGGATATCCCGGATGCGTTTCCTGCTCATGAATAAGTTGTGCGGCAATTGGGCCGGCGTTTCAACTGTTGTTCGAGGGAATTCAAATCTTGAATGACCATTCAAAAAACTATTTGGCCGATCAGTCTGCTGTGTTATGTACCCGACCCATGTCTTAGGGCGGGAACCGCCTGGAAATGGGAGGGACATATGACTTCAATCATTTCATTCGGGATTCTGCTGGCCTTTGCACTGGTGGTGTTCTGCGTGATCAAGTGGTGGAACGTCCGCAACGTCGGCGTGACTCCGGTCCACTTGTTCACCTTCATCGCAATCCTCTTCACCTCGGGTCTGGACGTCGGCCTGATCATGTTCCCGCTGGCCTGGGACTTTCCGCTTTATGCCGACACCGCGGCAGAGCCCGCCTATGGGTTCACCAACCCGCTGGCGCTGGAATTCGGCTTCTGGGGCTTCCTGATCTGGGGCTTCTACTTCCTGACCACCTTCTATTTCTGCGTGGTCGAGCCGCGGGTGAAGTTCTTTGAGATCCCGCTGGTGAAATGGCTCAACAACATCGTGATCATCGGCACCTGCGCCTTCACCGGCGCGCTGTTCCTGATCTACCTGCCGTATTATGCCACTTTCATGGGCGACGGCGAGAGCGTGATCCCGGCCTTCTATGTCATTACCTTCCTGGTGATCCTGTTTGCCGCCTTCTCGTCGACCGACATCAAATACGTGCGCATCCTGTCGGTCGGCTCCACCGTGTTGTTCCTGTCGCTGATCCTCGGCATGTGGGCTTATTCCGGTATGGGGCTGAGCGCCTTCGGCGATACTGCCTCTAACATCGGCGGCTATTTTGCCAACATCCACAAATTCGTGCTGCCGCTGACCGACTATCACGAATTCTACCTGTTCTGGTGGTTCGCATGGTCGATCATGATCGGCCAGTTCACCTCGCGCTTTGTCGGCGGGCTGCGCACCTGGCAGGTTCTGGCAGCGCTGCTGATCTTCCCGTCGATCCCGCTGGGTGTGTGGTTCTCGGTTCTGTACTATTACCACCTCAACAGCATCGAGACGACGCTGCTGATCAATGTCTCCATGGTCGCGGTGGGCATCATCTTCGTGGTCAACTCCTTTGACTCGCTGATCCGCCTCTACACCGACAACTTGAACCTGACGGCCAAGCGTTTCGGCACCATTCCTTATGTGCTGGGCAATGCGGTTGTACTGTTTGCCCTGACCCTGGCGTTCCAAAGCCAGTGGCTGCAGATCCAATGGATCGGCACCGTGGTGATCGGCATCTATGTCGCCTGCCTGGCCTATATCGTGCTGTTCAAGCGCAGCGAAGTGATGAGCATCACCGCTTCGCCCGAGGAAAACACGCTCGACTTCGACAAGATCAAGACAGCCCATTAAGGGCGGTCTCCCGGCTGGCCCCTAGTTTCCCCGAATGATGGGACCAGCCTCTAACTGCCTGGCAGCGCCTTCGGGCCTGCCAGGCGCCTTTCGAAGAAACATCGCCAATACTGGGAGGTCCGCGATGAGTGCCCCGAATATCCTGATCCTGATGGTTGACCAGTTGAATGGGACGCTTTTCCCGGACGGCCCCGCCGAATGGCTGCATGCTCCGAACCTTAAGAAACTGGCGGAACGCTCGACCCGCTTTAAGAACGCCTATACCGCGTCGCCCTTGTGCGCACCGGGCCGGGCGTCTTTCATGTCCGGCCAGCTGCCGTCGCGCACTGGCGTCTATGACAACGCAGCTGAGTTCCGCAGCGACATCCCGACATACGCCCACCATCTGCGCCGCGCAGGCTACTACACCTGCCTTTCAGGCAAGATGCATTTTGTCGGCCCCGACCAGATGCACGGGTTCGAGGACCGCCTGACCACCGACATCTACCCGGCTGATTTCGGCTGGACCCCGGACTACCGCAAGCCCGGTGAACGCATTGATTGGTGGTATCACAACATGGGGAGCGTCACCGGGGCAGGGGTCGCGGAGACCTCCAACCAGATGGAATACGACGACGAGGTCGCCTATAATGCCACTGCCAAGCTCTATGAGCTGTCGCGCGGGCTGGACGACCGCCCCTGGGCGCTGACCGTCAGCTTTACCCACCCGCACGACCCCTATGTGGCGCGCAAGAAGTACTGGGATCTCTACGAGGACTGCGAGCATCTTCTGCCGCAGGTTCCGGCAATGGATTACGAAGACCACGACCCGCACGCCCGGCGGATCTTTGACGCCAACGACTGGCGCAGCTTCGACATCACAGAAGAGAACATCAAACGCTCCCGCCGCGCCTATTTCGCCAATATCTCCTATTTGGATGACAAGATCGGCGAGATCCTGAATGTGCTGGAAACCACCCGGCAGGAGGCAATCATTCTGTTTGTCTCCGACCACGGTGACATGCTGGGCGAACGGGGCCTGTGGTTCAAGATGAGCTTCTATGACGGCTCCTCCCGCGTGCCGCTGATGATCTCCGCGCCGGACCTGCCTGCGGGTCTGATCGAAGCACCTGTTTCCACGCTAGACGTGACTCCGACGCTGGGCGCGCTGGCGGGTGTCGATATGGCTGAAATCGAACCCTGGACCGACGGCCAGAACCTGGTGCCGCTGGCCACCGGCACGGAACGGACTGAGCCGGTTGCCATTGAATACGCGGCTGAGGCCTCATATGCGCCGCTGGTGTCGCTCCGCTATGGCAAGTGGAAATACAACCGCTGCGCGCTGGACCCCGATCAACTGTTCGATCTGCAGGCCGACCCGCACGAGCTGACCAATCTGGCAGCCGATCCGGCCCATGCCGGAACGCTGGAAACCTTGCGCGCCAAATCAGACGCCCGCTGGGACCTGGAGGTCTTCGACGCCGAGGTGCGCGCCAGTCAGGCCCGCCGCTGGGTGGTCTACGAGGCTCTGCGCCAGGGCGGCTATTACCCCTGGGATTACCAGCCGCTGCAAAAGGCATCCGAGCGCTACATGCGCAACCACATGGATCTTAACACCCTCGAGGAAAACAAACGTTTTCCCCGCGGCGAATAACCCGAAATCAGCACCCCGCCAGTTCTTCTGGCCCCCAATATCCCCGCCGGAGGCATGAAAATATGACCCACCCCGCACAGCCCAAAGCCAGCCACTTCATCAACGGCGCATACGTCGAAGACACCGCAGGCACCCCGATCCCGGTGATCTACGCCGCCACCGGTGAGCAGATCGCCACCGTCTACGCCGCAACGCCCGCAATCGTTGAACAGGCACTCTCCACCGCCAAGGAAGCGCAAAAAGCATGGGCCAAGATGACCGGCACCGAGCGCGGCCGCATCCTGCGCCGCGCCGCCGACATCATGCGCGAGCGCAACCACGACCTCAGCGTGCTGGAAACCTATGACACCGGCAAGCCGCTGCAGGAAACCCTGGTGGCGGATGCAACTTCCGGCGCCGATGCGCTGGAGTATTTCGGCGGTCTGGCAGCAAGCCTCACCGGCGAACACATCCCGCTGGGAGAGGACTGGGTATACACCAAACGCGAGGCGCTGGGCCTCTGCGTCGGCATCGGCGCCTGGAACTACCCGACCCAGATCGCCTGCTGGAAAGGCGCGCCCGCGCTGGCCTGCGGCAACTCGATGGTGTTCAAGCCGTCCGAGACCACGCCGCTCTGCGCCCTGAAAGTGGCCGAAATCCTGATCGAGGCCGGCGCCCCCGCAGGCGTCTTCAACGTCGTTCAGGGCATGGGCGAAGTGGGCGGTGCGCTGGTGACCGATCCGCGCGTTGACAAGGTTTCGCTGACCGGTTCGGTGCCGACCGGCAAGAAGGTCTATGCCGCCGCCGCTGCGGGCATGAAGCACGTCACCATGGAACTGGGCGGCAAGTCGCCGTTGATCATCTTTGACGATGCCGACATCGACAACGCCGTCGGCGGCGCCATCAACGGCAACTTCTACTCCTCCGGCCAGGTCTGCTCAAACGGCACCCGCGTGTTTGTGCAGAAAGGCATCAAGGAAAAATTCCTTGCCCGTCTCGCCGAACGCACCGGGAATGCCATCATCGGCGACCCGATGGATGAGGCCACCAGCTTTGGCCCGATGGTCACCGAGAACCAGATGAACATCGTTTTGGGCTACATCGAGAAGGGCAAAGAAGAAGGCGCCCGCCTGATCTGCGGCGGCAACCGCGCCGACAAGGACGGCTACTTTATCGAGCCGACCGTCTTTGCCGATGTGACCGACGACATGACAATCGCGCGCGAAGAAATCTTCGGCCCGGTGATGTCTGTCCTCGATTTCGACACCGAAGAAGAGGTCGTCGCCCGCGCCAATGACACCGAATTCGGCCTGTCCGCTGGTGTGTTCACCAAGGACTTCACCCGCGCCCACCGGGTGATCGGCAATCTTGAGGCCGGCAGCTGCTTTATCAACTCTTACAACGACGCGCCGGTCGAGGCGCCGTTCGGCGGCGTAAAGGCATCCGGCGTGGGCCGCGAGAACTCGAAAGAGGCGATCAAGCACTTCAGCCAGGTGAAATCGGTCTACGTCCGCATGGGCGACGTCGAAGCGGCATTCTGATTGCCCTTTCGGGCAACGCCCACCCGCCCGCCCCGTTGCCCGAAAGGGCAAGAGGGAAGGGGTTGCTGAGAGGTCGCTGAGGGCGCTTTGCGTCCTCAGCAGACCAGTACAATGATGAGGCAGATTCGGGATGCCTCAAGGACAAGCCGCGCCAAGGCGCGGTGCCAATGGCATCCTTGACCCAACCCGGATCCGCAATGGAGAGAAGAAATGAACGCGGATTATGTGATTGTCGGGGCCGGGTCTGCCGGTTGTGCAATAGCCTACCGGCTGTCTGAGGCCGGCAAAAAGGTTCTGGTGATCGAACACGGCGGCACCGATGCCGGGCCGTTCATCCAGATGCCGGGCGCGCTCAGCTACCCGATGAACATGCCGCTGTACGATTGGGGCTACAAATCCCAGCCCGAGCCGCATCTGGGCGGCCGCGAACTGGTTTGCCCGCGCGGCAAGGTGATCGGCGGCTCCTCCTCGATCAACGGTATGGTCTATGTGCGCGGCCACGCCGGCGACTACAACCACTGGGCCGAGTCTGGCGCTGCCGGCTGGTCCTACGCCGACGTGCTGCCGTACTTCAAACGCATGGAAACCTGGAACGATCGCGGCCATGGCGGCGATCCGGACTGGCGCGGCACCGACGGCCCGCTGCATGTGACCCGCGGCCCCCGCGACAACCCGCTGCACGACGCCTTTGTCAATGCAGGCGCGCAGGCGGGCTACCCGGTCACCTCCGACTACAACGGCGAGCAGCAGGAAGGCTTCGGCCCGATGGAGATGACGGTCTACAAAGGCCAGCGCTGGTCCGCTGCCAACGCCTATCTGCGCCCGGCGCTGAAGCGTGACAACTGCAACCTGATCCGTGCCTTCGCCCGCAAGGTGGTGATCGAGGACGGCCGCGCCGTCGGGGTCGAGGTTGAACGCGGCGGCAAGGTTGAAGTGATCCGCGCCAATACCGAAGTGATCCTGGCCGCCTCCTCGCTGAATTCCCCCAAGATGCTGATGCTGTCCGGTATCGGTCCGGCCAAACATCTGGCGGAACACGGCATTGACGTGGTCGCCGACCGCCCCGGCGTCGGTCAGAACCTGCAGGACCACCTGGAATTCTATTTCCAGTTCGCCTGCAAACAGCCGATCACCCTGTTCAAATACTGGAACCTGTTCGGCAAGGCGCTGGTGGGGGCGCAATGGCTGTTCACCAAGACCGGCCTTGGCGCCTCGAACCAGTTCGAAAGCGCCGCTTTTGTCCGGTCCGGCAAGGGGGTGGACTACCCGGACATCATGTATCACTTCCTGCCGATTGCCGTCCGCTATGACGGTCAGGCCGCGGCAGAGGGCCATGGTTTCCAGGCCCATGTCGGCCCGATGCGCTCCGGCTCGCGCGGCGAGGTCACGCTGAACTCTGCCGATCCGAAAGACGCGCCAAACATCCTGTTCAACTACATGTCGACCGAACAGGACTGGGAGGATTTCCGCAAATGCATCCGTCTGACGCGCGAAATCTTCGGCCAGGAGGCGATGAAGCCATTCCTCAAGCATGAGATCCAGCCCGGCGATGCGCTGCAATCGGACGAGGAGCTGAACGGTTTCATCCGGGAGCACGTGGAAAGCGCCTATCACCCCTGCGGCACCTGCAAGATGGGCGCAGTTGATGACCCGATGTCGGTGGTCGATCCGGAGTGCCGGGTGATCGGTGTTGACGGGTTGCGGGTTGCCGACAGCTCGATCTTCCCGCGCATCACCAACGGCAACCTCAACGGCCCCTCGATCATGACCGGCGAGAAGGCCTCGGACCACATCCTGGGCCGCCGCCTGCCGTCCTCGAACGCTGAACCGTGGTTCAACCCGGACTGGCGCCAGGCGCAGCGCTGATCCTGTTGCGCTGCCAGCAAGCCGCCCGCCACCTCCCCGTTGTGCGGGCGGCTTATTTCCTGATGTCCTGGCCTGGGATCGGGCCAGGGAACGGGGCTGAAATCAGGCCTGAAAATCAGCGCGCTTGCCGCATCTTTTGATCCGCGTCAAAGCGGGTGCGCAGCGCTGCGGATAACCTGCAACCGACCCAAAAAAAGGAGCGGGCAGATGTCCAACACCCCCCATGAACTGGCCGAAGAATTCCCCGAAAAGGCAGTGCAGATCAGTCAGCTGAAACAGGCCGATGCCCATTTCGCCAAGCTGTCGGACGAATACCACGAGGTGAACCGAGCCGTGCACCGGGCCGAAACCAACGTGGAGCCAGTGAGTGCTGAGGCCGAAACCGGCCTGCGCAAACAACGCGCCGCGCTGAAGGACGAGATCTGGGGGATATTGTCGAAGGCGTGAGAGCAGATCGTGTTTAAGGCAGAGCGGGGTATCACTGTAGCCCCGTTCTGTTTTTTTGAACCTGTTCGGCCCTGACTGGCCTAGACCCGTTTCAGGGCCGGTCTGCGTTGCAGGTACCTGAGCCCATCAAGACCGGCATGGATTGCCCGCCGGTGTCCAGCGCAAAGACCTGTTTCACCCGAATAGAGCCAAGCCCCGCAGCCGTAAGTGCTGCGCGCATTTGTTGTTCTGTCAGCCCGAAGCCACCGCCGTCCTGGCCTTGCCAATCCCATTGCACAAACCGGCCGTCGCGCTCAAGCAGGCCTGAAAGTGCCTTCACGGCAGCTGCGTAGTCCGGCAGGAAGCCGCAGACGGAAGACGCGCAGATCAAATCGAATCCGGAAAGCCGGTCTTTGCCGCCCGCAGCTCCACCGCCTAGGATGTCCGCGTGGACAGGTGTCACGCTGGACAGATTCTTGTCCTTCAGGACCGCAATCATCCTGTCCGAGGTGTCAACGGCAATCACCTCCTTAACATGCGGTGCAATCAGTTCCGTCAGCAGCCCGGTTCCGCATCCAAAGTCGAGGACACGTTTCGATTGCCAAGCCTCACCGCGTATTCCGGCATGCGAGTCGAGCGCGGAAAACGCTCTGGCTGCAAAAAGCCTGACATCGCTGTTGCCGTCCCACCCGTCCGCATAGTCATTCCAGTCGTCTGTCATTCGTTATGCATTCCCTCAGTATTGGCGACGGCTCCGGTCCGCTGAAGACCCGATCGTGCGTGCCGCGGAAGCACCGGACATTGGCTGGGCCGGACGCGGCAGTCAATACGGCAGACAATTCGGGGGACAGGCATTGTTTCCAGACGCTCAGTGTCTCAATCCGCGGCGTCAGGGATCACCCCTGCCGCTCTTTCCCGCAGGAACTTTTCCCCAGCCGTCAGGCCTGCGTCCCAGGTGGCCTGGATCTTCTCCGGATCGGTGAAGTCGATCTTATCCGCGGGCACCTCTTCCTCGGGCCAGACGTACAACCGCCCGGCGACCTCGGGCAGGCGCTTGTACGGGCGCGTCAGCAGTACCAGCGTGCGCCCCTTGTCGGGGTCCGGCATCGGCGCCTGATCGGCCATGCCGCCGTCGATCACCGCCCGTCCGTTCCAGCGGGGCGGGGCGAACACAGGCGGGATGGTGGCCGCGAACCGCACCAGAGCGGCCAGCTTCCCCTCCTGCGCTGCGGCGCGGGCGTCCACCAGGCTGGAGCTGACACCCAGCCGCTCTGCCCAGTTGAAATGCGGCGAGCCGACCATATGCAGCTCGGTTTCATAGGCCAGCGTCGCCAGGCTGCCAGTCAGGCGCGCCCAGCGGTCAGAGGGCGGATGGCCCAGCAGGATCTGCGCCTGCGGCCCGGCGGCCACCCGCGACATGGCATCGCCATCCAACGACCGGGTGACCACCTCCTCATAGACCGTCTGGTGCGGCGTCAGTCCGGCCTCGCTAGGGTGGTGCCAATTGATGTTGCTGCCGGTTGAACGGAAGGCCTCCTTCATCTCCGCCAGCACCCGCTCGCCGCGGCCCGCCAGGAACCCGGCCAGCGTCAGGGCGCCGCCAGAAACCCCGGTCACGCGGGCGGGGCTCAGCGGCAGTTCATTCTGCACCACGTGCAGAAAACCGCCTTGCCAGAAGCAGCGGCAGCCGCCGCCGGACAGGACCAATTGTTCAAAATCTGCCATGAATCCTACCCTAGAGTGCGCCAGGCGCGCAGGCCAGCCGGTGCATCAGCTGACCTCATACGGCAGCACGCCGCGCTGGTCGGTGTTGATGGTCAGCCGCCGTTCCAGCGGCGGAACCGAACGCTGGTGGCAGTCTTTCCGCTCGCAGATGCGGCAGGAAATGCCGATCGGCTCATAGGCGCTGTCCTGGTTCACATCCATCCCGTCTGCATAAACCAGCGCCTCCGCGTGGCGCACCTCGCAGCCCAGCGCAATGGCATAGCGCCGCACCGGGGATCCGAATGAGCCGCCCGGTTTCGACACATCCCGCGCCAGTGAGATATAGCGCACCCCGTCCGGCGTCTCTGCCAGCTGGCGCAGGAACCGGCCCGGGGTCTCAAACGCCCGGTGCACGTTCCACAGCGGGCAGGCGCCGCCGAACCGGGCAAACTGCAGCCGCGTGGCCGAGTGCCGCTTGGTGATCGTGCCAGCCTGATCAACCCGGACAAAGAAAAACGGCACTCCCTTGGCGCCGGGCCGCTGCATGGTCGACAGCCGGTGCGATATTTGCTCAATTGAGGCGCCAAAGCGGATCGACAGAAGCTCCAGATCATGGCGGCAGGCCTGCGCCGCCTCCAGAAACCTTGTGTAGGGCATCAGGGCGGCTCCAGCGAAATAATTGGCAAGGCCGATCTTGGCGATGGCGCGGGCCTCCTCGCTTTGGAACTTTGCAAAATCCAGCGTCGCTTCCAGCAGCGCGTTTTGCCGCAAAAGCGCCACCTGCAGCAGCATCTGAAACAGCTGTGTTTGCGGCGCCGAGCGGTTGGATAGATGCAGCACGCCGGTCTCCGCATCATAGTGGCGCAAGCCCTCCATCTCGGATTGGCGCACGGTCACGCCGCCGCGTTCCAGCGCGGCCACGGCTGCCGCGCGGATGTCATTGGCGGCGGCAAAATGCTCGGCTGCATGGTCCACTGCATCGATGTAATTGTCGCAGTAATGGAAGAAATCGCGCACCTCTTCCCAAGGCGACGCCTGAATGCGCGCGTCCTCGCGCCCCAGTGCCTCGTCCAGCGAGGCCAGCCGTTCATGCGTTTGCCTGTAGGCCCGGTGCAGCGACAGAAAGGCCCGCGCCAGGGCTGGCGCGTTCGAGGCCGTCAGCCGCAGATCCGCCAGCGGCGGCGCGTCATCTGCAAAGACCGGATCCGCCATTGCCTCGCGCATGTCGCTGACCAGCCGTTCGCTGTCCCCTGCAGACAGCTCGGTCACATCCATGCCGAATTCCTGCGCCAGCGCCAGCACCACCGTGGTCGATACTGGCCGGTTGTTGTTCTCCATCTGGTTCAGATAGGGCAGGGAGACCCCCAGCTTGGCGGCAAAATCCTTTTGCGTCAGCTCCAGCCGCTGCCGCATTTCGCGCAGCTTGGCGCCGGCGTATAGTTTCTGGGTGGCCATTAGGCGCCCCTTTGCAAATCCAACTCTTGCGAATGGTATATTTGCAAACCCATGCCTGCAAGCCGGCCGCAGGCGTTATGCGCCGATCTGCCGCTCCCGCCGGACCACCAGCAGGATTGCAGCCAGCCCGCACATTGCGGTGCCGAACATGATCGCAAGCAGTGGCACCGCGGTGGATCCCGGCACCAAAAGCATCCCCGCAAAGGCGCTGAGCGCGGCCCCCGCGCCGATCATGATCGCACCGCTCAGGCCGGACGCAGTTCCTGCCAGATGCGGGCGGACTGAGATGGCGCCAGCAGTGGCGTTGGGGATCGCCATGCCATTGCCCAGGCCGATAAAGCACATCAGGCCAAAGAAGGTGAACACACTGTCGGCGCCTGCCATTGCAATCAGCAGCGACACCAGAACTCCGCCGCCATTGATTATGCAGCCCCACAGCACCATGCGGTTGACCCCGATCCGGGTGGAAAACCGCCCCGAGATGAAATTGCCGGCAAAATACCCCACCGCCGGAGTGGAGAAGTAAACCCCCAGCTCCGCCGTGCTAAGGCCATAGACCTCGGTGCCGACAAAAGGCGCGCCGCCCAAGTAAGCAAAGAAAGCGCCTGACGCGAGGCCCGAGGCCAGCGAATAGCCCCAGAACCGGGGTGAGCGCAGCAGCTCCGGGTATTCGCGGAACTGCGCCATCAGCGTCTTGCCGCTTTTGTGGGCCGTCTCGCCAAAATCGGTAAAGGTGATGGCCAGTGTCGCCGCACCGACCAGGAACAGCAGCCAGAAGTTGGCTTGCCAGCCCATCCACTGATCCAGGAAGCCGCCGATGGCGGGGCCGATCATCGGAACAATTGCCATGCCCATTGTGACATAGCCGATCATGCTGGCGGCTTGGTTGGTGTCATACATGTCGCGCACCGCCGCCCGGCTTAGCACCATAGTGGCCGCCACCGCCGTCTGCGCCACCCGGAACAGCAGGAACGCCTCGGCCGTCGGCGCATAGATGCAGCCCAATGTTGCCAGCAGGAACAGCACAATGCTGACCAGGATCACCGGCCGCCGTCCTATCTGGTCCGAGATCGGCCCGACAAAGATCTGCACCACCGCATTGCCCGCCAGATACAGCGCCACCGACAGCTGCATCACCCGGTAATCGACCGCATAATACTCGGACATCCCCGCCAGCGACGGCAGATGCAGGTTCATGCCAAGCGCCGACAGCCCGGCAAGCAGGATCAGGGTGAAAATGCGCGGAGGCGTCCGCTGGCCGGACACGCGGGAATTATATGTGGACATACCATCCGGTTAGAGCAGTCGGCCCGTCTTGTCCATCAGTCCCCGGCCTGGCAGGGCATAAGGTTGCCGCAGCGTCAAAAGACTCTTGCGCCGAATTCAAAGCCTCCCCTATGGTTGCTTAAGCATTCCTTCAATTCGCGCATTCCCCCGAGGCCCGTCCTTTTAAGTTCTGTTGAGGTGACCCATGGCCAATACCCCTGATCCGCTTGCCAACAATCCGGCCATCCGGCAATGGGCCGAACGGTTTTACAGCCTCAAGGCCTGGACCATGCCTGACTTCCCCGATCCGGTGAATGAAGACGTGGACAACAGGCGTTCGGCGGCCCTGACCGAGCTGAACAAGATCACCATTCCCGCCGAACTCAGCTCAGGCGCGCGGCGCAGCCTGGCGGGCGGGCGCAAAGCATTGAAAAAGGAAATCCTCAGCGCGGATGAGGCCGGCGCCTTTGACAAGATCGACAGCGATATCTCGGATCTGTCCAGCCAGATCGCCGCGCAGCTGGCTGTTGCGGCAGCGCGTGACAAGGCGCAGACCGCCCTGGCCGCAGCTGAGGATAAATTCGCCTCGGTGCGCGACAGTCTGGACCAGGGTGCCTTTACCTATGTGGAGGGGCTGATCAAGGCGGCGCAAAAGACCATGGCCGCCGCCGTTACCGACAAGGACTTTGAAGCGGTGGAGGCCGCGGCCAAGGATGCCTCATCCAAGGCGGAAGACGCCAATACCTATGGTCTCTTCTTCGACAATTGGACCAGCGCCACGCTGGCGCTGATCAACCCGATGACAGGCGGTACCAAAGATACCGCCGAAGCCGCCCGCGGCACCCAGATGAAAGCCGCCGCCGTCCATTCCAAAGCCGGGGAATTCGGCGCCGCCAAACTGGCCCTGGAGGCCTGGAAATCCAATCTGGGCGACGAGGGGGATCTGGCAGAGGCTCTCAGCTTTGCCGCGCTGATGGACGAATACATGGCGAAAACCCATGACCGTTGCGAGTTCATCCTCGGCAGCGCTGTTCCGGACGCCAAGGATTTCCGCAATCACCTGAAAAACGCCAAGAAAAAAGGCTATAAGGAGCAGAAATTCAACGAGGCCAAGGCGCTGCTGCAGGAGCTGATCGACTACAGCTCCAAGGAGCGCGGCAAACTGGCCCGCTATATGCGCGGCTTTGACGGCTCTCTCAAGGCAGACGAGGGATTCCGCAACGCTTTGGCAGCGGCGGATACCAAGCAGAAATTCAAAGGCAACAATGATCCCGCGGGCGCACAGGCGGATCTGAAGGTCTGGGAAAAGGCTAACCGCGATCTGATGCGCAAGAGCCACTCCAAACAGATCGTCAAGGCGCTGGAAAAGAAATACGATGCCCTGAAAAAGGTTCTGACAGAGCCGGAACTCAGTGATCTGAACACCACCTGGAACGACCACAAACTGCTGGCCGATGCGGATAACTTCGACAAGAAAACCGGCGCGCCGCAGTATCATGTTAAGCTCAACCAGCTGTTTCAGCTGGAAAAAGTGGTGGATGACCGGCGCGAAATGGCGCAGATCCTGACCCGGCACCCAGGTGCTGCGGACTATGACTTCCACAAACCGGTGGCGGATGCCATTGCGGCGCAGAAATACCCCGAGGCCATCACCGCCGTGCCGGCCGCGCTGGCGCTATTGCGGGCAATGCCAGGCTATTTGACCGCCAAAAAAGCCGCCGAAGACCTGCTTGCGGTGCTGCCCGATGAAGCGGATGTTTTGAAGAGCACGCTGGATGACGCGGTCAAGGCCGCCGATCTCACTGCCCGCAGCGGTGATCCGGCCAAGGCCGCAGGTGAACTGCAAACGGTTCTGGATAACGCCGATTACATGGATCTGGTGCTGGCCATGGCGGATTACCGCGCCAAGCTGGCCAAGGTCGAAAAACAGCACGACCGGACCAAGAAATACCTCAAACTGCCAGCTGCCGAGAGCAAACTGGACGAAGCCCTGCAGGCGGCCAAGGACCGGGCCGGAACGGACAAGGAATACGGCGACGCCTTCCTGATGCTGGACACCCATGAAAAGCTGCTGAAGACGGTCAAACCGATGGCCACGGCCCGTTTCCAGGTGCAGGGCATCATTGGCGCGCTTAAACGCGCGGACTTGGAGGCGGAAAAACTGGATCCGCTGGAGGTCCGGGTGGCCTCTGCTGAGGATGAGGCAAAGAAGCCGGATTTTGAAAAGGCCAGGACCGCCTTTGACGGCATCCGCACCGATCTCGAAGGGCTAAGCAATGAAGCGGCGGAAGCCTATGAAATGCTGGACGGGGTCGGCAGCAACGCGGGCCACTCGCTGGACCGCCACGGTCCGGACGTCAGCGACGAGGATCTGATCATCCGGCTGAAAACCGGCAAGCCGCCCAATGCGCATTCCGACGACGAACGCTCCTATACCGGTGCGTCGTCCAAGTTCCACAGCCCGCAGGACTGGCTTGCAGGCCGCGAAATTGCTGCCGAGGCCGCGCTGGCTAAAGGTGTTGATATCACTGAAACCGAAATGACCTTCTCCGGTGATCCGCTGACCGACCCTGATGAAAGCGCCGACTTCACCGTCGAACACGGCCGCCCGATCGACAAGGCCTATATCGGCCACAAGAAACACGTGCGCTCCGATGACAACGGCGAGCCGATTTCCGATAAGACCTATGAAAGCTTCGAGGAGGTCGAGGGGCTGACACGTGCCTATGTGAACTTCATCTGGGAGCCGGAGCTGTTGCCTGCGGAAACCACAGACAATCCCGATCCTGCAACCGACTATCCCGAGGAAAAAGCGCAGGATAACGCTGACTATGTGGCGAAATACACCACCCGGCACGGCACCGCTCCGGCCAAAATACCGGGCCGCTGGGTGATGATGCAGCAATACCCGGTCGCTGATGGCTGGGATAACGAGACCAAGACCTACACCAATGGCAATCCGGGGAACATGATCCCATGAAAATCCGCAAGGAACTGATCGCGGGCTATACGCGGCTTCTGACCATGGGCCGGGCGGTGAACGCGCCTGATCCGATGTCCGATCTGGCCCAGTTCGACGCCGACATCCGCAGCATGCACAAACGCGCCTATAAAGAGGGCAACCTGGACTGGCTGCGGCTGGCGCTGGACGCGCTGATCGCCCGCCCGGCTGGACGCATCAGCCAGTTTGCAGGCCAGCAATACCCGTTCGACGACGCCGAACTGCAGGCGCTGTTCCGCCGCGCCTACGGGATGATCTGGCCGGATCAGCCGTTGTCCGAACCGGGCGACGAAGCCGATCTCGATTTTGTGGAAATGAGCGCTGAGGACTGGGACGCCTTCACCGGCAACGCCAGCTAGGAGCCAGCTTAGGAGACACGCTATGCCTGATCAGGCTTTTGACGCGGACGCTGTTCTGAAACTTCTGAAAAAGGCCAAGGCCTCCGGCAAGGAGCTGCCTTTTGCCTTTGGCCTTGCGGGCAAACCGGAAGACTGCGGATTGATGATCGACTTGCGCAAACCCGGCAAGGTGCTGCGCGGCGACATGAAAAAGGCGCCGGGGATCAAGAAATCCTGTTTCGGCACCCTGCGGGTCGAGGAAAACGAGGTTCTCCTGCAGCCGGAAAAACCGCTGAAGGGCATCGTCAAGCAGCTGAAGAAAAAGTTCATGAAGGAGGGCATGGTCAAGTTTAAGCCGGTGCTTGTCGGCCCCGATGGCAGCATCATTGACGAAGACAGCCTGCCGGATGACGACGATACCGCAGGGACCAGCCCTGAACCCCGCCCCGCCGAAGACAGTACGCCTGATGCAGGGGCTGCTGCGGCGTTGAAATCCCGCATTGCGGCAGCGGCTGAGGCGGTCAAGGCGCTGGGCAAGCCGGACTTGGCAGGCAAGCTGGCCCCGGAAATCAAAGCCAGCGTGAAACTGCTGGGGCAGGGTGATCACGACGCCTGCGCGGCCCGGCTCGACCGGCTTGAGGCAGCCCTTGCCAAACTGGGCGGCCAGCCCAAGCCTGCGCCCGCGGACCCGGCCCAGTCCGAGCAGGCCGCAAAACTGGGCAAGCTGCTGACCGCACAGGCGGCCAAGCTTAAATCCCTGCCGCCGGAACAGGCCGCGCCCTTGGCTGAACAGGCCCGCGCTATCGCCGCCAACCTGAAATCAGGTGCCTTGCCCGCGGCCGCCGATGGCCTGAAGGCGCTGATCAAGGCGCTGGACACGCCTGCCGGGGACACGGCGCCGCAAGCGGACGTGATGGAAATCTGGCAAGCCGCCAAGGAGGACGTGGACCGCGGCGTCTCCAGCCTGCAGGACGCGCTGAAGTCCCACAACCACCCGGTGCTGGCGCAAATCGCCGATGCCGGGCTGGCAGGTGTCACGGACGGCAACCAGACGGCGCTGATGAAGGCCTTGTTCGAGATGAAATCGGCCGCTGGCGACGCCCGCAAAAAAGCCGCACAGGCGCTGCTGGCCCAGATTGCCGCCTATCTGAAGTTCCTTAAGGACGATCCGGTGATCGGCATGGTCGAAGACAATCCTTTCGGAGTCAAAGCCCCGGTTAAAACACCGCTGACAAACGCCCTGCGGCAAATGGCCGAGATCGCCAAAGCGGCCTGAGGCTGCCTTCCCGGCCCCGGTCAGGGGCTGGAACCCGAATGCAGAGTTTGCTGATTTACAGATTTGCACCATGCGTATGCAAACGATTTGCAAATTTGCGATAATGTTCTTTGGCTTCGCTGCAGCGCAATATATGGTCCCGGTGAAATCTACAGGGGACATGTGCCATGAAAGACATCCTTTCCGAGCTGGAAGACCGCCGCCAGGACGCGCGGCTGGGCGGCGGCCAGCGCCGCATTGACGCGCAGCACGGCCGCGGCAAGCTGACGGCCCGTGAACGGATCGAACTGTTGCTGGACGAGGACAGCTTTGAAGAGTTCGACATGTTCATCAGCCACCGCTGCACCGATTTCGGCATGGAAGACAACAAACCGGCAGGCGACGGTGTGGTCACCGGCTGGGGCACCATCAATGGCCGCCAGGTCTATGTGTTTTCCCAGGATTTCACCGTGCTGGGCGGCTCGGTCTCGGCGACCCACGCCCAGAAGATCTGCAAGATCATGGATATGGCGATGCAAAACGGCGCGCCGGTGATTGGCATCAATGATTCCGGCGGCGCCCGCATCCAGGAAGGCGTTGACGCGCTGGCAGGCTACGCCGAGATTTTCCAGCGCAATATCATGGCCTCTGGCGTGATCCCGCAGATTTCCGTCATCATGGGCCCCTGCGCCGGCGGCGCCGTGTACTCACCCGCAATGACCGATTTTATCTTCATGGTCAAAGACACGTCCTATATGTTCGTGACCGGCCCGGATGTGGTGAAAACCGTGACCAACGAGGTGGTGACAGCTGAAGAGCTGGGTGGCGCCTCCACCCACACCAAGAAATCCTCGGTTGCTGACGGCGCCTTTGAAAACGACGTCGAAGCGCTGGCCGAAGTCCGCCGCCTGGTGGACTTCCTGCCGCTGAACAACCGCGAAAAACCCCCGGTGCGCCCGTTCTTTGACGAACCGGGCCGGATCGAGAGCAGCCTGGACACCCTGATCCCGGACAATCCCAACAGCCCCTACGACATGAAGGAGCTGATCACCAAGGTCGCGGACGAGGGTGATTTCTACGAGATCCAGGAGGATTTCGCCAAGAACATCATCACCGGTTTCATCCGTCTTGAGGGCCAGACCGTGGGCATCGTCGCCAACCAGCCGATGGTGCTGGCAGGCTGTCTCGACATCGACAGCTCCCGCAAGGCCGCGCGTTTTGTGCGCTTCTGCGACTGTTTCGAGATCCCGATCCTGACCTTTGTTGATGTGCCGGGCTTCCTGCCGGGCACCTCCCAGGAATACGGCGGCGTCATCAAACACGGTGCCAAGCTGCTGTTTGCTTACGGCGAAGCCACCGTGCCCAAGGTCACCGTGATCACCCGCAAGGCTTATGGCGGCGCCTATGACGTGATGGCCTCCAAGCACCTGCGCGGCGATTTCAATTATGCCTGGCCGACCGCGGAAATCGCGGTGATGGGCGCCAAGGGCGCGACCGAAATCATCCACCGCGCCGATCTCAAAGACGCGGACAAGATCGCGGCCCACGCCAAGGATTATGAAGACCGTTTCGCCAACCCCTTTGTGGCGGCAGAACGCGGCTTTATCGACGAGGTGATTATGCCCCAATCCACCCGCCGCCGGGTTTCGCGCGCCTTTGCTTCCCTGCGCGGCAAACAGCTGAAGAACCCGTGGAAGAAACACGACAACATTCCGCTGTAATTGCGGATGTTGAGCGGGGGCTGTCTGCCCCCGCACCCCCGAAGGTATTTTTGACCAGAAAGAAGAGGGAGTCTTCGGATTTGTCCAGCAACCGTTGGCATATCACCCGCACGGACAGCAGCCTGACGCTGTCGCGCCGCCTGCCTGCGCAGTTCGACGTGGCGGCGGAGACCGTGCTGATGCCGGGCGACCCGCTGCGGCTGGCGCATCAGATCCGCCAGGATATGTGGCGTAAGCTGCAGGGCATGCGGGGCTTCTCTCCGGTGGTGGAAATCACCGCCACGGGGCCGGGGGCGGGGCAGGGGCTGCGGGTCCGTGCAGGCGGGCAGGTGATGGGCCGGGTGCCCTCCAATGCCGCCGGGCTGATTACCGACGTTCTGGAAAACCCCGCCAACCGGGCCCGCTGGCAGCGCCATGCGGTGCGGCGCCGGGACAAGACATGCCCGGAAACGGGCCCGAAAACGAATAATACGCCCGAAATTGCGGCAAAATTTGACAAGGGAAACGAATCAGTCTCATGATCCGCCTCAGTCAGATACCTACAGCGCGCGCTTTATGCGCTGCGCCAGCAGCCCCGGCCGGAGGAGCCTGGGAAACCGGGGGCCGGGGCTGCGGATATCTGGCTGTTATCCCTTTGGCATTGTCCGTCCTGTCCGCCTCTGCCGCGGAACCGGTTGCGGTTCCGTCGGGCCAGCCCGTGACCCTGGCCGAGGTGCTGCTGGACGAAGCACCCGGACAGGCGGGCGAAACCTGGGCCCGGTTCCGCTTCCTGGCGCCGGAAATCGCCCGGGAAACCGGTTCCGTCAGCTATGAGGCGGCGGCGCCCGACATGGACCATCTCTGCGAGACCTTGGCGGTGCCCTATCTGGCCGGTCGCGGGCTGACCGCAGCCCGGGTGGTGATTTCGCTCTCGGACCGAATGGTGCCTTTTGGGGCGCAGGACCCGGCAGCCACCCAGTTTTTCGAGGCCTACCGCCCCGAGGCCGCAGGCTGCATGTGGGAGGCTTTCTGATGCATCCACAACATCTTGCGGGGCGAACTTCAGATCGGCGGATTCTTGCGGCATTGCAGCCACAGCGCTGCCAATTGCCGCGATTCACATGTGACTCGGTTGCAAACCCCGCTATCCTTGGCGCGGGCAGCCTGCGGGCTGCCTTCACATTGAGGTTGAGGCAGGCGGCGGGCCAAGCCCCCGCAGGTTTCGCGTTTTTTATCAGGAGACAGAAATGTCCAAGAGCATCAAGCTTATCGCCCTGGCCGGCCTGCTGGCCGCCGTCACTGCCTGCGCCCAGCAGGAAGAAGAATTTGTCGTGGTCGAGCCCGAGCCGATCTCGCAAGAGCCGGAATTCACCGGCAAGTACAAGTAACGACCACAAGGGTCCGGCCCTGCGGCCGGCCCTTACCCGCCCGCAGGGTGCCGGACAGGAGGCACCCAAATGCTGAAACACCGCGGGTTCCCGGGCCGTATGCCCGGCACCGATTTTCAATTCACCGTCCGCCGCCCCAATCCCAAAGGGGTCACGCCGCTGACCCGGCGCGAGCGTTTTGCCGACCGCAAGAACGTCGACCGGCGCGTCGATGCCACCTTTATGCGGGCTCTGTGGGAGCAGTTCGGCGACCAGCCGTTCGAACGCGGCAATCTGGACGCCGGCCGTCTTAGCTGGCTGTTCGGCCGCGAGGTGGTCGCTGCCGAAGATCCGTTTGATCCGGCCAGCTACGAGGCGCTGCTGGTCATTAACGTGGCCGTGGCGCAGGCGTCTTTCCCGGACGTGTTTGACTGATGGCACCGTCCCGGACGCATATCCCGCAACAGGCACCGCGGATCTTTCCGCGATGCCTGCCGCTGCGTCCGGGGCGCCGCCCGTCTGCTGTTTCCTCAGAAGTTCAGCTGAACCGCCAGCTGCACCCGGTCGCCGTCAAACGTATTGCCGGAGATCGTGTCGTTGCGCTCGCCAAAGATGTATTCAGCGCTGAAGGTCAGATTGTCGGTGGGGCTGTAGAAGGCATTCACGTGAATGGTCTCCAGCTCGGTAAAGGACAGCGTGCCGGTCGAGGTCGGCAGGTCATAATCCTCGCGTCCGTAGGCGATGCCGACATTCCATTGGTCGGTGATGTCCTGGCGGAATTCGACGGTATAACCCTTCACATCGTTGGCCTGGCCGCCGACCACCGCATCCCCGAGGCCGATCAGCAACGGCCCCAGGGCCTCGCCGTCAACATAGGTGGCCTGGAACAATCCGCCGTCCCAGGGCGTGATGGAGCCGGACACGGTAACACCGGTCTGATCAACGTCAACACCGCCGCTTTGGATGGTGCCGGCAAGGCCGGCAATCCGCGCGGTGAACAGATCATTGCTGTACTGGAACGCTGCCGTGGCGACCGGATCGCTGGAGGCGGCGGTGTTTTCCTCCAGCGACAGGCTGTAGTCGAAACCGTCGCCAAAGCTGTTGCTGTAGCGGACCTGCGGCACCCGGGCAAAGGCAATTCCGACCGGGCCATTGAACTCGACACTGGCGGGGTATTGCCCCAGCGGCATGAAGTTGGTCCAGGTCTGGCCGATCAGCCAGTGATCGCCGATCTGCACATTGGCATGGCGCAGCCGCAGTTCGGAAGTGCCGCCCGAGGCGAACAGGTCGAACTCCAGCTGGCCCTGAATGGTGCCGATGCCGGTCTCGGTGGTGGTGCGGATGCCCAGCCGCGACTGCCGCACGGTGGCGCCGAAGTCGCCGTCGGTGGCATTCACCGGCTCGCCGATGTTGTTGACAAAGGCCGTGTCACCCTGGACGAAATCGAAATCATAAAAGAAATCGGCCTTGACGTAGCCGTAGATGTCGACCGCGGTATTGCCCAGGCGGAAGTCGCCGGGCGCGCCGGTCACCTGCTGGTTTTCCGCTTCCAGCACCTCGACCCGGTTGCGCAGCTCTTGCAGCTCGGATTGCGTGTCCGCCTGGGCCAGGCCAGCGCTGCCGGCAAGTGCAGCAGCAGCCAGGGCGAAGCGCCCTCTATGCACTTTGGTCATGGGGTTATCCCTCCTCCTTATGTGATGTGCAGCCAGACTCCCACGTGCGCAAACGGGGGGGAAATGACTTCAAAGAGAGCCGCCGTGAGGATTTGCGCCGGAAAAAGTGCGGAATTTTCACGGGCTGTTCACGCTGCAGTGTTTGCGCAGGCCAAGGTGCTGGCGGGGCTGCAAATCTCCGCGCCGGTCCGGCGCTGCCGTTCACAGCGCTTTGACGGCCGCTTGTTTGGCCGGCCAGCACAGCGTCAGGGTTGTAACGGCGATGTGACAGGGCTGACGCGGCCCTGCGCCACTGCCCGGTGGGCGGTGCGTGATTTCGGCGTGAAATCGCACAGCCGCCGCGCCGGTCAGCAGGAATCTGCCCAAATCCGCGGCCTTGCATTTCAGGGGCTTACAGCAGCGCCGGGGCTGTGCATCGTGGGTCAAGCAGCGCAGCCACGCTGCTGTGCCGAGCATCTGTTCCGGCCCCTTCGCCTGAACGGGCAGGTACGCGCCCCCATCCGCGTCCTGCCCGTCTTTTCTCCCCTTCAGGCACCGGCGGAAGCTTGCCGTATACTCCCCCCCATGCGGCAAGCCTCCGCCCAACTGAAGGGCGGGGTCCGCACAGCGTTGCGCGCGGCTGTCCAGCCTGCAAATTCCGCGGGGACACTGACGTCCCCGGAAGAAGGAAACTGGACATGCAGGCAAAAACTTTCATCGCGGCCCTGTCGCTCTGCGGCTTTGCGGCGGCCTGCGGCGACACCACTGGCGAACGTATCGTATATGGTGCCGGCGCAGGCGCCGCAGGTGCTGCACTGCTGGACGGCAGCCTGGTCACCGGCGCAGCCGTCGGCGTGGCCGCTAACCTGGTCTATTGCCAGCAGAACCCCCGCAAGTGCTAAGGCCGCCACCGCTGCCGCTGCACTGCTGAACATCCGGCCCGCTGCGGCCGGTGCAAAAATCGCGCAAACGCCGTGCCTGGGTCTGCCCCGGGCGCGGCGTTTTGCATTCCGGAATGCCAAGGACCAAGGGCCAGAATACAAAGGGACCACCTATGTTTGACAAGATCCTGATCGCCAACCGGGGCGAAATCGCCTGCCGGGTGATCAAAACCGCGCGGAAAATGGGCATCAAAACCGTTGCCATCTACTCTGACGCCGACAAGCAGGCCCTGCATGTGCAAATGGCCGACGAGGCTGTCCACATCGGCCCGCCGCCTGCCAACCAGTCCTATATCGTCATCGACAAGGTGATGGAGGCGGTCCGCGCAACCGGCGCCCAGGCGGTGCATCCGGGCTATGGCTTCTTGTCGGAAAACTCCAAATTCGCCGAGGCCCTGGCCGCCGAAGGCGTCGCCTTTGTCGGCCCGCCGGTGGGTGCGATTGAAAGCATGGGCGACAAGATCACCTCTAAGAAAATCGCCCAGGAGGCCGGTGTTTCCACCGTGCCCGGCTACATGGGGCTGATTGCCGACGCGGATGAGGCGGTTAAGATCTCGAACGAGGTCGGCTACCCGGTGATGATCAAGGCCTCCGCCGGCGGCGGCGGCAAGGGCATGCGCATCGCCTGGAACGACGAAGAGGCCCGCGAAGGTTTCCAGTCTTCCAAGAACGAGGCCGCGAACTCCTTTGGCGACGACCGCATCTTCATCGAGAAATTCGTCACCCAGCCGCGCCACATCGAAATCCAGGTGCTCTGCGACACCCACGGCAACGGTATCTACCTGGGCGAGCGTGAATGCTCGATCCAGCGCCGCAACCAGAAAGTAGTCGAAGAAGCCCCGTCGCCGTTCCTTGACGAGGAAACCCGCAAGGCAATGGGCGAGCAGGCCGTCGCCCTGGCCAAGGCGGTGGGCTATGCCTCAGCCGGCACTGTGGAATTCATCGTCGATGGCGACAAGAACTTCTACTTCCTGGAAATGAACACCCGCCTGCAGGTGGAGCATCCGGTGACCGAGCTGATCACCGGTGTTGATCTGGTCGAACAGATGATCCGCGTTGCCGGCGGCGGTGAGCTGCCGTTGCGCCAGGAAGACGTGAAACTTACCGGCTGGGCAATTGAAAACCGTCTTTATGCCGAAGATCCCTACCGCGGCTTCCTGCCCTCCATCGGCCGCCTGTCGCGCTACCGCCCGCCGGCCGAGACTGCCGCAGGCCCGATGCTGATCAATGGCAAGTGGCAGGGGGATGCGCCCGCGGGCGAGACCGCCGTGCGCAACGACACCGGCGTCTATGAGGGCGGCGAGATCTCGATGTATTACGACCCGATGATCGCCAAGCTTTGCACCTGGGCGCCCACCCGGGCTGAGGCGATCGACGCCATGCGCATTGCCCTCGACAGTTTCGAGGTCGAAGGCATCGGCCACAACCTGCCGTTCCTGTCAGCTGTCATGGATCACCCGATCTTCATCGACGGCACCATGACCACCGCCTTTATCGAGGAACAGTATCCCGAAGGTTTTGAGGGCGTTGAGCTGCCCGAAGCCGACCTGCGCAAGATCGCCGCCTCCTGTGCGGCCATGCACCGGGTTGCCGAAATCCGCCGCACCCGGGTGTCGGGCCGGATGGATAACCACGAACGCAAGGTCGGCACCGATTGGACCGTCACCCTGCAGGGCCAGTCCTATGACGTGGTGATTGACGCCGACCGTGACGGCGCCACTGTCAAGTTCGCCGACGGTGCCGCATTGCGCGTGTCCTCGGACTGGACGCCGGGCGACCAGCTGGCCACCCTGGACGTGGACGGCGAGATCCTGGTGCTGAAGACCGGCAAGGTCACCCAGGGTTTCCGCATCCGCTCCCGCGGGGCGGATCTCAAAGTCCATGTGCGCACCCCGCGCCAGGCGGAACTGGCGCAGCTGATGCCGGAAAAACTGCCGCCCGACACCTCCAAGATGCTGCTGTGCCCGATGCCCGGCCTGATTGTGAAGGTCGACGTCGAAGCGGGGCAGGAGGTCCAGGAGGGCCAGGCCCTTTGCACAATCGAGGCGATGAAGATGGAAAACATCCTGCGCGCCGAGAAAAAGGGTGTGGTCGCCAAGATCAACGCAGGCGCCGGCGACAGCCTGGCGGTCGACGATGTGATCATGGAATTCGAATAATGCACCACGGGGCAGGCATATATGCGGACGCGGCGGCGGGGTCTCCCGCCGACGGCTGCGTGCCTGCCCCGCACAGCACGCCCCCGTGCACGAAATCTTCAGGAATCTCTGCCATCCTGCCCGGGTTGAACTTCCTCAAGGTGCCGTATGTTCCGCTTAATGACCGGTTTGCTTTCGGGCATTCTCCTGCTGACGGGCTGCACGCTCGACAAGGAAGAGGAGGTGCGCGTGCTGCTGTCCGAATGGACGGAACTGGGCGAAACCTTCTTTTTCCAATCCTCGTCCACCTGCACCGCTGCGGTTTTCCACACAACGGAACAGCCGCGGATCACCTCGCTGCTGGGCAGGGCGCGATCCGTCAACACCGGCATGAAAATGCTGGCAGACGGCAAGCCGGTTGTGTTCCGCGTGGCGGGAAAATCCCCCAATGCGGTGACCGAGGCGATCATGTCGCGGGATCTGCCGCAGGGTATCGGGATCCTGAACTCGGGCCTGGCCGGCGTCAATTGCATGAGCGAGATCGTCAAGGGCGTCTACTACCGCGCCATCCTGAACCCGCAATCCAACCTTGTCTTTGTGCCGGACAGCCATGCCATGGTTGTGCTCGACAAACAGGCGATGGCGCTGATTTACGTCCGCGGCAACAGCTGACAGCAGGCGCGGCCCGGTCAGCTCAGCCGCCGCGCCGCTCTTCCACTTCGCGCAGCCGCTCGGGGAATTTGTCGATGGTGCGGGACAATTCGCGCGCCGTCCAAGGGTGCGGTTTGCGCAGCTTCACGCCGCCGTCCTTGCCGACCAGAACCAGCATGAATCCGCGCGGACGCAGCTTGTTGCGCAGCGCCGATTTTGCGGCCGGGTCGGTGTCAACCAGCACCACCACATCCCGGGTTTTCAGAACCTCGGCGCCCTGCATCAGCCGCTCCATCTGCTCGTGGAAGCGCGGGTCGTCGGGGCTGTCGGCAAACACCACCACAGGGCGCTGCTTCCACTGGAAATCCTCCAGTTCCACATCATACCCGGGCTGTATCCAATCAGGCGCACTGCCATCTGCAGCCAGGGCCGCAAGCGGAATAAAACCTGCCAAAACAACGGTTAGGATTGCTCTCATGATCTCTCCTGTCCCGTTGAATATATGCGCAGCGGCGGCAAATGCGACCGGGAAATCCGCAACTTGGCCAAAAAACATCATCGTTAACGGGATACTGAGGGGTTGCCGGCCATGATTGTGCCATTCCCCTTGACCGGGCTGCGGCCTGCGGCCCTCCAGAAGAGGTCCCGAAGCATGATGAAAGTGATCCTTCATACCGGTGCGCACCGCTGCGCAACCACGTCGTTTCAGGAATACATGCGCCAGAACGCCGATGGGCTTGCCAAACAGCGCATTGGGTTCTGGGGGCCGTTCCGCACCAGGGGCGGGCTGTTCCACGGCATCCAGCCAGGGCCTGCACGGGTGACCGGCCGCGACCTCGCCCAGCGCGCCCGCGGACGGCTGCAGATCCAGGTTTCCGGCTGCCGTGAGCAGGGCATCCATCAGCTGCTGATCAGTGAAGAAAACATGATCGGCTCCATCCGCGGCAACCTGCGGTTTGGCGATCTTTATAACGGCGTGGGGGAACGGATGGCGCGGTTCTCCCAGGCCTTCGGCAATGCTGTGACAGACGTGGCACTCAGCATCCGCAGCCTGGACGGCTACTGGACCTCGGCACTGGCCTATGCGGTGGCCCGCGGCCACCGGGTGCCATCTGCAGCGCAGCTTGACCGTCTGGTGCAGGCGCCGCGCAGCTGGCGCGATGTGATCACCGATATTGCCTGCGCGGTGCCTGATGTGCGCCTGCATGTGCTGCCGTTTGAAACCTTTGGCACCCGGCCCGAGGCACAGCTGGCCGCCCTCACCGGGGCCGAGGCGCCGCGCACCCACGCAAGGGTGCGGCTCAACGCCTCGCTGTGCCTGCAGGACCTGCGCGCCAGCGTGCCGTCCTCTGCGGCGGCCAAACTGCCAGAGGGCTCAGGCCGCTGGCGCCCCTTTGACGACGCGCAGACCGCACGCCTGCGCGAGGCGTATGCCGACGACATGATGTGGCTGGCAGGCGGTGCCGATGGCATCGCCGCGCTGGCCCATGATCCCGATAAACCGGCGGCGGGCTTGAACCCGCCCCACACCGGACTGACAAGAGGAAGACCTGATGACAAACAAAGACGAATGGCAGGCTCTGGCTGAGAAAGAGCTGCGCGGACGGGCGGTTGACGACCTTAATTGGCAGACGCTGGAAGGCATCGAGGTCAAGCCGCTTTATACCGAAGACGACACCAAGGACCTGCCCCACATGGGCACGCTGCCCGGCGTCGGCCCGTTTACCCGCGGCGTCAAGGCCACCATGTATGCCGGCCGCCCCTGGACCATCCGCCAGTACGCGGGCTTTTCCACCGCCGAGGAAAGCAACGCCTTCTACCGCCGCAACCTGGCCGCCGGCCAGCAGGGTGTCTCGGTCGCCTTCGACCTCGCCACCCACCGCGGTTATGACAGCGATCACCCCCGTGTGGTCGGCGACGTCGGCAAGGCCGGCGTGGCGATTGACAGCGTCGAGGACATGAAAATCCTGTTCGACGGCATCCCGCTCGACAAGGTTTCGGTCTCGATGACCATGAACGGTGCGGTGATCCCGGTTCTGGCATCCTTCATTGTTGCGGGCGAAGAACAGGGCCACGATAAATCGGTCCTCGCAGGCACCATTCAGAACGACATTCTGAAGGAGTTCATGGTCCGCAACACCTATATCTATCCGCCGAAACCCTCGATGCGGATCATCTCGGACATTATCGAATACACCTCCAACGAGATGCCCAAGTTCAACTCGATCTCGATCTCCGGCTACCACATGCAGGAGGCCGGCGCGAACCTGGTGCAGGAGCTGGCCTATACCATCGCCGACGGGCGCGAATATGTGCGCGCGGCGCTGGATGCCGGTATGGACGTGGATAAATTCGCAGGGCGGCTGTCGTTCTTCTTTGCGATCGGCATGAACTTTTTCATGGAAATCGCCAAACTGCGCGCCGCCCGTACCCTGTGGCACCGGGTGATGACCGAGTTCGGCGCCAAGTCCGAACGCTCCAAGATGCTGCGCACCCATTGCCAGACCTCCGGTGTGTCGCTGCAGGAGCAGGATCCCTACAACAACGTGATCCGCACCGCCTATGAGGCGATGAGCGCAGTCCTCGGCGGCACGCAAAGCCTGCACACCAACGCGCTGGATGAAGCCATCGCGCTGCCCACCGACTTCTCCGCCCGCATCGCCCGCAACACCCAGCTGGTGCTGCAGGAGGAAACCGGTGTGACCAATGTCGTCGATCCGCTGGCCGGCTCTTATTATGTCGAAAGCCTCACCAACGACCTGATCGAACAGGCCTGGGCCTTAATCGAAGAGGTTGAGGAAATGGGCGGCATGACCAAGGCGGTCGAGAGCGGCATGCCCAAGCTGCGCATTGAGGAAAGCGCCGCCCGCCGCCAGGCGATGATTGACCGCGGCGACGAGGTGGTTGTCGGCGTCAACAAGTACCGCAAGGAAAAAGAAGACCTGATCGACATCCTGGATGTGGACAATGTGGCTGTCCGCGAGTCTCAGATCGCCCGTTTGCAGAAAATGCGGGCCGGCCGCGACGAAACCGCTTGCCAGGCCGCGCTTGATGAACTCACCCGCCGTGCCCAGGCGGGCAGCGGCAATCTGCTGGAAGCCGCAGTTGAAGCCGCCCGCGCGCGGGCCTCAGTCGGAGAAATCTCCATGGCGATGGAAAAGGAATTCGGCCGCCACCGTGCGGAAGTGAAGACTTTGGCGGGGGTCTATGGTGCCGCATACGAAGGCGATGAAGGCTTTGCCGCGATCCAGAAATCGATCGAGGATTTCGCCGAAGAAGAGGGCCGCCGCCCGCGTCTTCTGGTGGTCAAGATGGGCCAGGACGGCCACGACCGCGGCGCCAAGGTGATTGCGACGGCGTTCGCTGACATCGGTTTCGACGTTGATGTCGGCCCGCTGTTCCAGACCCCTGCCGAGGCCGCGCAGGACGCCATCGACAATGACGTCCATGTGATCGGCATCTCCAGCCAGGCGGCAGGACACAAGACATTGGCACCGCAGCTGGTCGAGGCGCTGAAGGCGGAAGGGGCAGGCGACATCCTGGTGATCTGCGGCGGCGTGATCCCGCAGCAGGATTACGAGTTCCTGTACTCAAAAGGCGTCAAGGCAATCTTTGGCCCCGGCACCAACATCCCCGAGGCCGCCCAGGACATCCTGCGCCTGATCCGCGAAGCGCGGGCGTAACGTAAGTAGCAGGGGGCTCCCGCACCCGCAGGTGCCAGCCCTGCGGGCAAACCCCTTGGCGGCTTAGGGCCTGGCAGTTCACCCTGCCAGGTGAACTGTCGGCATCGCGCGCCGTCAGGCGCGCGATGCCCCGCCCAACGGGAGCGGATGTGCCTTCGGCACAGCCTGCGACGGGCGGGAGCGCTGGCGGTTTTGAGTGTCCTCTCAGCGCCGGTGGCGGGTGCCCGCTTCACTGTCCTTGACGGCAAATCCCGCCTTGCACCCCGCCGCTGTCCGGCTAGTCTCTGGCCGCAAAAGGGGAGGCGCAAATGATACTTGATCACCTGGCCGTGGCCGGCGAAACGCTGGAAGAGGCGGTTGCCCATGCCGAAGAGGCCCTTGGCGCCGCGCTTGGCCCCGGTGGCTCCCACACCCGGTATGGCACCCATAACCGCCTCATCGGGCTGGAGGACGGCCTTTACCTCGAAGCCATCGCCATCGACATTGAGGCCGAGCCGCAGGAGCAGCCGCGCTGGTTTGACCTCAACCGTTTCAAAGGCCCCGCAAGACTGAACAACTGGATTCTTCGAAGCGAAAACCTTGAGACTGAGAAACCGTTGCTGCCGCCACATGCGCAGCGGCATGTGGCGATGCAGCGCGGCGGCCTCAAATGGCTGATGACAGTGCCAAGCGACGGGTTTTTGCCGTTTGACAACATCTTTCCTGCGGTGCTGCAGTGGCAGGCCGAACCGCCCGCCGGCAAGCTGCCGCGGTCGCGCTGCCGCCTGACCCGCCTGATCCTCAGCCACCCGGAGGCCAAAGACCTGCAAGCCGCATTGGACCGGATCCTTGCCGACCCGCGCGTTGCTGTGGAGCAGGGTAAACCTGCGATGCTGGCTGAATTCGAAACCCCGCATGGGCCAAGGGTGCTGCGATGAAAATCCGCTCTGCCCGCCCTGATGATGCCAAAGCCGTCTGCACCATTGCCAACTGGGTGATCCGCGACACGCTGGCCACCTTCAACACCATTGAAAAGTCGCCTGAAGACGTCCGGGAACAGATCGCGGCCGGCAACGGCGCCTATCTGGTGGCGGAACAGGGCGGCAGGATCCTCGGCCACGCGCATTACTTCCTGTTCCGCCCCGGTCCCGGCTACCGTTTCACGGCAGAGCACACCATTCATCTGCTGCCCGAAGCACAGGGGCAGGGCGCGGGCCGCAAGCTGATGCAGGCGCTGGAGGCCAAGGCGGAACAGGCGGGCATTCACGTGCTGATCGCCTGTGTCAGCAGTGCCAATCCCGCAGCAATCGCTTTCCATGCAGCTATGGGCTATGTGGAAACCGCAAGGATGCCGGAACTGGGTTGCAAGCAGGGGCGCTGGCTCGACACTGTTTTCATGCAGAAAATCCTGACGCCCGGTATTCCCGCCCCTGACAACCCCGGCAAAGACGCATAGGCTGGCATCATGTCACTTTGGACCCGCATATCCGACGCGCTGGCAGCCCTTGCCGCAGGCGAAAGCCTGTCGGAAGTCTTTGACCGCTTGCGCGCACCGCCCGAACGCACCGTGGCCTTTGCCATTGCCGTCATCGCCCTTGGCGCCAAGATGGCCAAGGCCGACGGGCAGGTCACCCGCGACGAAGTGGCCGCCTTCCGCGAGGTGTTCCAGATCGCCCGCGATGATGAAACAGGTGCTGCCCGCGTCTTTGACATGGCGCGCACCGATGTGGCCGGCTACCAGGAATACGCCCGCCGCATCCACAGCATGTTTGCCGATGACCCCACCACGCTGTGCGACCTGATGGAGGGGCTGTTTCATATCGCCATGGCCGATGGCTTCTATCACCCCGGCGAGAATGAATTCCTGGAGGAAGTAAGCCGCATCTTCGGCCAGACTCCGCAGCAGTTCCAGGCGCTTAGGGCGCGGTTTGTGCCGGATGCGCCCAAGGACCCCTATACTGTGCTGGGTGTCAGCCCGGATATGGCCATGAACGAGATCCGCAAGCATTGGCGCAAGCTGGTGCGCGACACCCACCCGGATGCGATGATCGCCCGCGGGGTGCCCGAAGAGGCCGTGCGGCTGGCGGAGAAGCGGATGATCGACATCAACCGCGCCTGGGATGAAATCAATGGATGCTGCGGCAATGCGGCTGGCAACCTATAATATCGAATGGTTCGCCAACCTGTTTGATGCAGAGGATAATCTGCTGCTTGACGGCGAACGTTCCTCCCGCCACGGGGTCGACCGATACACCCAGGGCCACGCCATCGCCCATGTGCTGCGCCGCATTGATGCCGATGCGGTGATGGTGGTGGAGGCGCCCAATACCGGCCGCAGCCAGCGCACCACCCGCGCGTTGGAGCGCTTTGCGGCTGAAGCCGGGCTCAGAGCGCGCGAGGCCGTCAGCGGCTTTGCCAACGACACCCAGCAGGAAATTGCACTGCTGTTTGATCCGGATGTTCTGGACGCCCGCCATGATCCCCGCGCCACGGCGGATGCGCCGCGGTTTGACGGGGTGTTCGGCATTGACCTCGACATCGACGCCCAGGCCGATCAAGTGCGGTTTTCCAAGCCGCCGCTGGAACTGGCGGTGACCACCAAAGGCGGCACGCCGCTGCGGATGATCGGCGCGCATCTGAAATCCAAGGCGCCGCATGGTGCCCGGACCAGGAACGAGGTCGCCACTGTCTCCATCGCCAACCGGCGCAAGCAGCTAGCACAGGCGATCTGGCTGCACCGGCGGGTGGCGGAACATGCCGCAGCGGGGGAACATTTGGTGGTTCTGGGGGATCTGAACGACGGCCCAGGCCTGGATGAATTTGAGAAACTGTTCGGCCAGTCCTCGGTTGAGATCGTGATGGGCAGCCTGCTGAACGACCCCAACGCGCAAAGCCTCTTGCGTCCGCGCGCCACCGTTCTGCCCAGCACCTCGCGGTTCTACAATCCTGAAACAAAACGCTATTTCTGCGCGCTTTTGGATTATGTGATGATCTCGCACAGCCTGATGGGGCAGCAGCCCAAGTGGCGCATCTGGCACCCGTTCGAGGACGCGGAATGCTATGGCGATGCGGAGTTGCGCCAGGCGCTGCTGAATGCCTCGGATCATTTCCCGGTGACGCTGGATATCGCGCTGGCGTGAGGTGGCGGAGACTTGCAGCTTAAAGATAATGAAACGATATCTGCCGAAGACGCCAAGTGCAGAGAAGAGCCCTTCTTACCGAATGCTGCATCGCAGTGCTTCATCCGAAAAATCTCTTTACAGTGTGATAAGGCTGTGGCTGGCTGATTGTAAAATCAGGAAGGTGTTTCAATGGATTTTCAAATTTGGTTGGCGTTTGTCGCCGCCTCAACCGCGCTTCTTCTTATTCCTGGGCCAACGGTTCTGCTCGTCCTCAGCTACGCTATGAGCCAAGGTAAGAGAGTGGCTCTCGCAACCGTCGGTGGTGTTGCGTTAGGTGACTTGATCGCGATGTCTGCTTCGCTCGCTGGTTTGGGTGCTTTAGTCCTCGCGTCCGCAACCCTTTTCACTGCTTTAAAGTGGGTGGGTGCCGTTTATCTCGTCTATCTGGGGATAAAACTTTTCCGCAGTGCATCAATGGCTTCACTCGGAGACATTGAAAAAGTGACCGAAGCACGAGCTTCCAGCGTTTTCGGCCACGCGGCAGCTGTGACCGCACTCAATCCGAAGTCCATCGTCTTCTTCATCGCTTTCGTGCCTCAGTTCATTGTCGTGGACAGCCCACTTCTCCCGCAATTCGCGATATTGGTGGCAACATTCGTAGGATTGGCGGCGATCAACGCGCTCGCATATGCGATCCTGGCGGACAAACTCAGGGCGAAGATTGCACGGCCATCGGTATTGGCATGGTTCTCTCGGTTGGGCGGTGGCGCACTCGTTGCGATGGGGGTTGCAACAGCGACATTCAAGCGAGCGCAATAGCGAACGGGAACGGCAGCCAAGTCCGCTGACCGGTCCACCAGCTCCCGCGCGGCATTGGAATGCAGCCCCTGTTACCCCCGGCAACACGTCCCTATATTGGCACTATGAAACAGATCCTTTTGCCAGCCGCCCTCGTTGCCCTGATGTCCGTTCCGCTTGCCGCCCAGGAAGCCGGGGAGGAGGGCGGTGCCCCCTCTCTGATGGAACGCGGGGCGGAACTGTTCTGGGAGGGGCTGCGCGAGGAAATGGCGCCGGCGCTGGAAGACCTGCAGGGCATGATGGAGGACATCGGCCCCTCGATGGGGGCTTTCCTTGCCGAAATGGGGCCTGCGCTGGCCGAAATCGCCAAGGAGGTGAAGGATTGGAGCGCCTATGAGCTGCCCGAGATCCTGCCCAACGGCGATATCATCATCCGCAAGAAACCCAAGGACAACGCGCCCGCCGAGAAAGACAAGGGCGAGGAGGAAGGCGTCACCGAAATCTGACGCAGCGCCAAAGGACCTTACGCCTCAGACGGACCGGCGGGTTTGCTGAAACTCAGCTGCACCCCGGCATCCAATGCCTTGCCCAGAGATTGCAACCGGGCTTCGGCAACTTCGCCGTACAGCGGCCGTGCCGCATCCGGCAGTTCCGCGTGCAGAACCCGCTTGCGCGGCTGCCAGCGCAAGCTGCCGATGGCGCCGGTGCTGGTCAGCATCAGCATTGCGCCGAACCGCATCGCCTTGCCCAGCACCTCGGCCTCGTGCTGGCCCTTTTCGTCCAGCAGCCCATAGAGGTATTCGAACGAGCTGCCCTGCCGCTTGTTGCTGTAACGGTGCAGCAGCGCCAGGCCCAGGAACACCCGTTCCGAATGTTTCAACCCGCCCAGGTTGGCGCGGGTGGCGTTGTCGAAACAGACCTCGGCGCGGTAGTCGGGATGGGCGCGCCAGCTGACGTCATGCAACAGGCAGGCCGCCTTGACCAGCCGCCGTTTGGCCAGCGGGGCACCGCTGAACAGCGGGCTGACAAATTCATACAGGGTGCCGCCGAAACCGGGCACGCGGGCGTCCTTGGCCTCGGCAAAGCGCGAGGCTTCGATCAGCGGATCGCGGGCGCGCAGCCGCTGCGGCATCTGTTCGTACAGCAGGCCTTCGCGGATACCATAGCTGGAGACGGCGATATCCTTGGGTTTGAAGGTCTTGACCAGCCGGGTCAGCACGTCGATCGCATAGGGCACCAGCGACATCCGGCTGGCGGAGACGCCGCAGGCGTTGCGCAGCTTGTCCAGGTTTGTGGTCTCAATATAGCGGGCGGTTTCGCGCACGTCCTTGGCGGACATCCGGTATTCATGCAGCACCTTCAGCGGATAGCCGCGCCGGTGCATGTCGATGCGGGCAATCGCCCGCCAGCTGCCGCCGACCAGGAACAGCCGGTCGCGCTGCGCGCCCATCGCGCCTTTCAGCTGTTCGATCACCTCCTTGATATGGGCTTTGCGGCCTTTGCGCCCGCCCTTGATGTCGCGCAGCTTCAGCGGTCCCAGGGATGAGGTGACCCGGCGCCCGACAGAGTTCTCCTGTATTTCCGCCAGCTCCATTGACGAGCCGCCGATATCGCAGACCAGCCCATAGGCGCCGGGCCAGCCCAGCAGTACGCCCTGCGCCGACAGCCGCGCCTCTTCGCGCCCGTCGATAACGTGGATCTTCAGCCCGGTCTCGCGCAGCACTTCGGCGCAGAAATCCGGCCCGTCCCCGGCGTCGCGCACCGCGGCGGTGGCAACGGCGGACAGCGGCGGCAGGCCCATGCCCTTGGCCAGATGCTGAAACCGGCGCAGCGCCGACAGGGCGCGGGCGCGCCCCTCGGGGTTCAGGCGTCCCGATTCCGACAGGCCCGCGCCAAGCGCGCACATGATCTTTTCGTTATAGAAATAAGCCGGGCTGCGGGCGGCGCCGTCGAACACCACCAGCCGGACCGAGTTGGAGCCGACATCGACCACCCCCACCCGCGACAGTGCCCGGGCCCTGGGGTCATCAAAGATCGGGCGGCCGAAGGGCCCCCAATCGGCATTGGCGGCGGCGGGGTCCTGGGTGACGTTCATGAGGGCTCCGTCTGGCAATCCGCGGTCAGGATGGTCGAAGGGAGGGCAGCGGTCAACCGCTTGCGGATGCGTCATTTTCCGCGGCCTCGTGGCGGATCTCGGACAGCGCCCGCACTGCCAGGGGCCGTGACAGGCTGCGTTTTTCCGCCAGCGACAGGTGGTCCAGCCGTCCGACAATCCGGGCGGCTGCGGCAAAGGAGCGGTCCATATGCGCCACCAGATAGGGAATCACATCCGCCTTCGGGGTGATCTGGCGGTCGTTGAACAGCTTGGCCAGCACCACCGCCAGCAGCTGGTCGTCCGGCGGCTGCAGTTCGGCATGGGTGGCGGCCTGCACCCGGCTTTGCAGATCGGGCAGGGTCAGCCCCCACAGATTCGGCGCGCCGCGGCCCGTCATCACCAGCGGATACCCGTTTGCCAGCACCATATTGTGCAAATGAAACAGAGCGTTCTGCTGTTCTGCGCTGCCGGCGGTCTGCGGCACGTCCTCAACCGCGACGGGGCCTTGCGCCAGCTCCGGCACGGCTCCGGCTGTCAGCTCTGCCGCAGGCAGGATCCGCGCGCCGGTCTGGCTGGCCCAGACATGCACCAGATGGGTTTTGCCCGCACCCGCAGGCCCGGTCAGCACCAGCTTGCCGCTGGGCCAGGCAAACTGCGGGTCCAGCAGCGCCACCGCCATTGCATTGGAGGGTGCCACAAAGAAATCATCCCGCCCCAGCGCAGGTTTCGCCGGGAGGTCAAAGCTCAGCTGTTGTGCCATCTGTGTTATTCCGCCCCTGCGTCCTGGTGGCTTTGCCCCTGATAGAGGCGGCTGTGCAGATATTGTTCAGTCAGGAAGCGGGCCACCACGCCCAGGGCTGCGGCCACAGGGACAGCAACCAGCATGCCGACAAAGCCAAACAGCGCACCAAAGACCGACAGCGCCAGCAAGAGCCACACCGGGTGCAAGCCGACCGAGCTGCCCACCAGTTTCGGGGTCAGGAAGTTGCCTTCGGCCACCTGGCCGATGGCAAAGATAATGCCCACCAGCCCGATCGACACCCAATCGCCCCAGAACTGGAACAGCGCCAGGCCGATTGCCAGCGCGCCGCCGATCAGGGCGCCGAGGTAGGGGATAAAGGTAACCAGCCCGGCGATAAAGCCGACCGCCAGGCCGAAGTTCAGCCCCACCAGCATCAGCGCCACGGCGTAATAGGTGCCCAGGATCAGGCAGACCGTGCCCATGCCGCGGATGAACGATGCCAGCACCGCGTCGATCTCGCCGGCAATGCGGCGGATCGCCGGCTGATGATCGCGCGGCAGCAGTTCGTCGATGCGGGCGACCATACGATCCCAATCGAGCAGCAGATAGACCGCAACCACCGGCACGATGACCAGCAGAATCACCACGTTCAGCAGCGAAACCGCCGATCCCGCAACCGACTGCAGCACCTCAACCGCGCGCGATTGCAGCGTCTGCAAAAAGGCGGTGAGGGCCTGGTGGATGCGGCTGTCTTCCTCAAAGACTGAGGGGAAATGTTCAGAGGCGAAGCTGCGCAGATCCCGCAGCAGTTGCGGCAGCACCTGTGCCAGGTCGATCATCTGCGACACCAGCGTCGGCACAACCACCACCAGCAGCAGCAGGAACACCAGCAGCGCGCCGGCGGTGATGGTGGCGGTGGCAGCCGTGCGGCTCATCCCCCAGGCCTCCAGCCGGTCGGCAATCGGGTCGATCATATAGGCAATGGCCGCGCCCAGGATAAAGGGCATCAGCACACCGCCCAGCGCCCACATCACCACGGCGAATACCACTGCGGCGATGCCCCAGTATTTGAATTGTTTCTGTGCTGGTAGCGCCATGGTCAGACAGCCCGCCCTTTATCCGTTTGGTTCAGGATCTTGGCGGCCAGTCTTCCCTGATGGGGCAGGGGCTTGCAAGGGCCGCGCGCAAATCCCCTGTGGGCAAGCCGGGGATAAGACGGAAAAGACCGGGGGAAACCGGGGGGCAACCGGGGGGGCAACTCGGGAACGGCCTTCCGCCCGGCCGGCAGGCAGGGCAGCGCCCGCCCTCACAGTGTGGGCGGGCGCTCCGCCCCTTGCGGGGCGGGGCGTTCCCTTAGCTGTGAAGCGTGCCCAGTTCCGGCGTATCGGCGCCCGCGTCTTCATCCGGCCAGTTGGTGCGCCAGATCTCGGCCGACCAGTGGCCGCAATGCACGGACGGGCGGTCAAACCCCGCGACCGGCGGCAGCAGCGGCTGCACCACCACATCATGGCGCGGCACCGCGAAATAGGGGAAGGAGTAGCGCTCCTTGCCGGTCTTGTTCACCACCCGGTGCGGGGTGGAGATCAGCCGCCCGCCGGACCACAGCTCCAGCATGTCGCCAATATTGACGACAAAGCCGCCGGGCGGGCAGTCCGGGGTGATCCAGCCGTCAGTCCCGTCTTTGGTCCGGGTCTGCACCTCCAGCCCGCCCACCGGATCGGGCGCGATGATGGTCAGCGCATCGGTGTCCTTGTGGGGGTGGATGCCAAAGCCCGCGTCCTCCGGCGCCTGCGGCGGATAATGCAGCAGCGACATATTGGTGAGCGGCGATTCAAACAGCTCCTGAAACTGCGCCGGGTTCAGCCCCAGACCCTCGGCCAAAGCGCCCAGCAGCAGGTGGAACACGCTGTCGAGTTCCGCCCAGTAGCCCAGGATCACCTCGCGCGCTTCCGGCACTTCAGCGGGCCAGCGGTTGGGACCGTAAAGAGGGCATTCGCTGCGGATGGGATCATCCGCAGCAACCTCGTAATGCAGCTTGTAGCCCTCGTATTTGTCCGCAGTACCTGAGCCGTTATTGGGCGTGAAAAAACCCATAGGGATGTAGCCGCGGTAATTCTCCCGCGTATTCGCCTGATCCCATTTCGATTCTTCCGGAACGCTGAAGATAGCCCGCACCGCTTCCCGCGCCGCCTCTACCGAACCCTGTGCAACACCTGTGCCGGTGATAGACAGAAACCCGATGTCCTGCGCCGCCGCCAGAATGGCGTTGACGGTCTCCTGCCGCTGCGGATGCCCGTCCTCCCGCAGCGGTGTGATGTCGATGGTCGGGATGGTCTGGGTCAATGGATCCGCACCCCCTGGCGTTTCAGCTCGGCCTGAACGGCGGTGATGTCCACCACATCGAACTCGCAGCCCGATTTGACTGACAGCGCTGCGGCAATGCCCGCGCCCTGACCGGCCACGGCGCAGCAGGCCATATTGCGGGTGGCGGCATGGGCGATTCTGTCGCCGCCGATGGCGCGGCCTGTCACCAGCAGGCCCTGAACCCCCTTGGGCAGCATCGACCGGTAGGGGATCTGCATGTAACGCCCGGTGGTGGGCAGGATCAGCACCCCGTAGCCGTCGATGAACTCCGGGTAGATACCGATGGTGTCGTCAAAGCGGCCCTGATTGCGGGTCTCATCCTCGGTTATGTTATGATGGGCGTCGATTTTGCGGGTGTCACGGATGCCGATGGTCATGCCGAAGTTGCGCAGCCGCGCGCCCTCGCAGCCCGGCGTGTAGGCGCGCAGCGCGTCAATCGCGTGCATCGCCTGTTTGCGGCCCTCGATCTCGCCTTTGGTCATGCTGTCGGGATCGGTTCCGTCGATGCCCGCCAGATGGACCAGGTTCATATAGGTCATCTCGCCGCTGTCATGCACCGCGCCCCAGGTGCCGCCGATGGTATTAAGATGCGCCGGGATCACCCCGTCGCGGATCGCCTGGCCGAAAGGCTTGGCCAGGAAGGGCGAGAACATGTCGTCCTCCTTGCCCGAGGTCTCTACCTGCCATTCGCCGGTGGACCAGTTGGCATAGGTCTGCGGATCGGCCTTGACCCCTTCCATGAACTTCTGCTTGTCGACGCCGGCAATGTGGAACATCACGCTGGCCGCCTGCATTTCCTCGACCGGGGTTTTCACGCAGGGCGCGCCCATCATATGGGCAATGTCAGCATCCCCCGTCGCGTCAATCACCCGTTTCGCCAGAATGGCCTCGCGGCCTGCCTTGCTTTCGACAATCACACCGGTAATCCGGCTGCCCTCGCGGATCGGCGCCACAAACACCCGGTGCAGCATCGGGCGGATGCCGGCTTCCTCGACCAGCTTGTCCGCCACCAGCTTGAAGCCCTCGCTGTCCAGCTCATATGACAGTGACTGGCTTTCCGGTACTGCCGCGCCCATGGCCTTGGCGCGCTCCTCGAACTCCCAGCCGATGCCGTGGGCCTCCACCGTCTGTTCGTGACGGTACCAGGCGAACCCTTCGACCCCGACGGTGGTGATATTGCCTCCGAAACAGCCGAACCGGTCTAAAAGGGCCACCTGTACTCCCGTCCGCGCCGCCGCCAAGGCGGCCGCAAGCCCGCCGGGACCGGAGCCGACCACCAGCACTTCGGTTTCATGAATGACTGGTATTTCGCGCGCCGGCTCAAGGATTGTTTTGGCCACGTCTGTCTCTCCCTTGTCGCTGCTGAGAGCGGTGTTTCCGGTAACAGTTTCGAATCTTGTACAGTGGTTCAAGTTCTTTTGCGCCATGATGCCGCAAAAACGACATCGGCGCGGGCGGTGGAACCGGCCCCTCCGCGCGATCTAGTGTCTGCTGCAACGGCAGGCTTGGACGCGGGATTAGGTAATTCCGGCAATTAATGCGACACTTGCGGGATAGTTAACGAGTATAAGGGGAGGCGTCATGCCAGAGACAAAGAAAATGCTCGATCCCGATCCAAGGGTCTGGGACTTCGAGACGGACCATGAGCTGGGACAGGACAACATCCGGCCGTTCGGCCTGGATATCCATAATCCGGTCTTTCTGATCTCCAGCGTTCTGATTGCGGCTTTTGTGCTGATTGCGCTGGCCAATCAGGAGGCCGCGGCGGCGTTCTTCGGCTGGCTCCGGCCCTGGCTCACCAGCACCTTTGACTGGTTCCTGGTGCTGTCGGTGGATGCCATCACCCTGTTCTGCCTGGCGCTGATCGTGCTGCCGGTCGGCGCGGTCCGGATCGGCGGCCAGGACGCCACGCCTGACTACTCCTATGCCGGCTGGATCGCGATGATGTTCGCGGCAGGCATCGGCATCGGCCTGTTGTTTTTCGGCGTGCTTGAGCCGGTTTATTACAACTTCTCCGAAGGCGGGGCGGCGCGGCCGTTGAACATCGACATCACCCAGCCGGGCAATGAATACATCGGCATTGTCGGCACCATCCACCATTGGGGGCTGGAGGGCTGGGCGGTCTACGCCGCAGTCGGCCTGTCGCTGGCGATCTTCTGCTACAATCTTGGCCTGCCGCTGACCCTGCGCTCAGCGTTTTATCCGATCCTGGGCGAACGTGTCTGGGGCTGGTGGGGCCATGCGATCGACACGCTGGCGGTCTTTGCCACCCTGTTCGGGCTGACCACCTCGCTGGGCCTTGGCGCGCAGCAGGTGGCGGCCGGCTTGTACGAGGTCTTTGGCATCGAGCCATCCCCGACGGTTGTCGTCCTGCTGATCGTCGGCATCACCGCGATTGCGCTGGGCTCGGTGCTGATGGGTATGGATGCCGGCGTCAAACGCCTGTCGGAGATCAACATGGTGATGGCAGTGGGACTGTTCATCTTTGTGATCCTGGTCACCGGCATCGGCACCGCAATTTCACGTTACTTCAGCGTGATGGTGGACTATGTTCAGCTGCTTCCGGCGCTTTCAAACCCGTTCGGGCGCGAGGACACCAGTTACTTCCACGGCTGGACCACCTTCTACTGGGCCTGGTGGATCGCCTGGTCGCCCTTTGTCGGCATGTTCATCGCCCGCATCTCCAAGGGCCGTACGGTGCGCGAGTTCGTGCTGTGCGCGCTGATCGCCCCCACTGCAGTTTGCGCGCTGTGGATGTCGACCTTTGGCGGTGGCGCCATCGACATGCTGAACGCCGGCGGAGCCGAGGGCGTCAAGGCAACCGTGATCGACAGCTACAAGCCTGAGGGCGCGCTGTTCGGCTTCCTCAAGGAACTGCCGCTTTACTCGATTGTCGCACCCGTCTCGCTGGTGCTGATCGTGATTTTCTTTGTGACCTCCTCCGACTCCGGTTCGCTGGTGATCGACACCATCACCGCAGGCGGCAAGATGGACGCGCCGGTGATCCAGCGGGTGTTCTGGTGCACGCTGGAGGGGCTGGTCGCGATTGCGCTCTTGCTCGGCGGCGGACTGTCGGCGCTGCAGGGCGCTGCAGTCTCGACCGGCATCCCGTTCACACTGGTGGTGCTGATCATGTGCTACTGCCTGTGGCTGGCGCTGCGGGCCGAGCGGGCAAAGATGTAAGGTTACGGCAAAGCCTAGGTGAAACTTCTGCGGGTGTTCCGGCGCCCGCAGTTTTTCTCGGGTGCAAACTGGCCGCACCACAAGGCCCGGGCCTGACCTTGGGAGGGCGCGAATGCGCCTTCGTCATGCTGAAAGCATGCCCCCGGCATGACGGGAAGGTCAGGCGCGGGCCGTGCGGCTGACGCCTTACGTCCCAAGGGGCGAACCTGGCACTGGTGCCACCCTGGACACCGCAGTTGGATCCTCCTCTTGCCCGCACCCCCATCAGCCACTAAACCGGGCGGGAACTCGAACCCACATCACCGATGGAGCCAAGATGCGCCTGTCCCGCTATTTTCTGCCGGTTCTGAAAGAGAACCCCTCGGAAGCCCAGATCGTCAGCCACCGGCTGATGCTGCGCGCCGGGATGATTAAGCAATCCGCCGCAGGGATCTATTCCTGGCTGCCGCTTGGCTTCAAGGTCTTGAAAAAGATCGAAAGTATCGTCCATGACGAGCAGATCCGCGCGGGCCACATCCCGATGCAGATGCCGACCATGCAGTCCGCCGACCTGTGGCGCGAGTCGGGCCGCTATGAGGCCTATGGCCAGGAAATGCTGCGCATGAAGGACCGGCATGACCGCGACATGCTGTTCACCCCGACGGCGGAAGAGCTGATCACCGACATTTTCCGCGCCCATGTCAGCAGCTACAAGGATCTGCCGCTGACCATGTACCAGATCCAGTGGAAGTTCCGCGACGAGATCCGCCCGCGTTTCGGCGTGATGCGGGGCCGCGAGTTTTACATGAAGGACGGCTACAATTTCGACCTGACCAAGGAAGACGCGCTGCACGCCTACAACCGCCACCTTGTCAGCTACCTGCGCACCTATGAACGCATGGGCCTGCAGGCGATCCCGATGCGGGCCGACTCCGGCCCGATCGGCGGTGATGACACTCATGAATTTCTGGTGCTGGCCGAAACCGGCGAGTCGGAGGTGTTCTATGACAGCGCCGTCACCGATCTGACCTTCGGCGACCGTGAGATCGATTATGACAGTGTCGAACAGTGCAAGGGCGTGCTGGAGGAGTTCACCTCCAAATACGCCCGCACCGACGAGACCCACGACGAAGCCCTGTTCAACCAGATCCCCGAGGAGCGCCGCCGGGTGGCCCGCGGCATCGAGGTTGGGCAGATCTTCTATTTCGGCACCAAGTATTCCGATGCGATGGGCGCAACGGTGCAAGGCCCGGACGGCAAGAACGTGCCGGTCCACATGGGCTCGCACGGCATTGGCGTCTCGCGCCTCTTGGGTGCGATCATCGAGGCCAGCCACGACGACAAGGGCATCATCTGGCCCGAGGGCGTGACCCCGTTCCACTGCGGCATCGTCAACCTTAAGCAGGGCGACGACGAGGCAGACGCGGCCTGCAACCAGCTGTACGCGGCGCTGACGGCGGCTGGGCTGGACCCGCTTTATGACGACCGCAAGGAACGCGCGGGCGGCAAGTTCGCCACTATGGACCTGATCGGCCTGCCGTGGCGCATCACTGTCGGCCCGCGCGGGCTGAAGAACGGCGTGGTGGAGTTGACTTCGCGCCGCACCGGCGAGAGCGAGGAGCTGTCGCCGGAAGAGGCGGTGAGAAAAGTGGCCGAGGTCTACAAGGCGCACCCGACCGGCCGCGGCTTCTGAGCCAGTCCGGCAATCAGATAAAAGGCCCCGTCAGCGGAAGCTGGCGGGGTTTTTCGTTCGGCAGTCAGGCAGATGGGATTGCGCAGGGCTTTGATGCGGCCACACATGAGGACTGACGCAAAGCGGCGTTTTCTGACGGTCAGGAGTTTTGCGGGGTTTTCAACTTTGTCAGCACCATCGCCAAGCCTGCCGGGCCTGCCGCGCCGGAACGGGCGCCGGTGCCGCTGCCAACGGCAGAGGGGCTGGAAAACACCTATGCTTAAGTGGCGGGCGCGGTACGCGGTAAGCCGGGCATTGCACGATTGAGAGCCGCAGTGCTTAGCTGTGTTTTATCGGATACTCGTGGCCGGCCAGCCGGTGGAACACTGCGGCAATCACCACCAGCGCCACAGCACCGGTCAGCACCGGGAACAGCAGGAAGGACAGGCCGGGATCGGTGGCAAAGACCACCAGCGGATTGGCGCCGGCAGGCGGATGGGTAAGGCGCAAAGCCGCCATCACAGCAATCGACAGACCCACCGCCAGCGCCAGTGCCCACCAGGCTTCCGGCAGCACGGCATTAAGGCCGAGGCTGATAGCAGTGGCCAGAAGGTGGCCGCCAATCACGTTGGCAGGCTGCGACAGCGGGCTTGCGGGAACTGAGAACAGCAGCACGCAGCTGGCGCCAAACGGCGCGATCAGCAGTAACAGATTGGCATGGGTGGTCAGCAGCGACAACGCCGCAATTGCCAGAAAGGCACCCAGCCCGGCGGTGATCACAGCCCGTGGTGACGGATGCGGTAGCGCGCGCTTGAAGTATCTGTCCATCGTTCTCACCCGTAAAAAAAACGCAATCGGCGCGGTACACACTGTTTGCGGCACAGATGCAAGGCAATAGGCATTTGCGGCAAGTCACGTTGCAGTGACGTCCGGCAGAGGAGCCTGTGACCGGTGTCCAAGAGTTTTGAGGGAAACTCTTGGCGAGTCTTTTCTCAAAAGATTTGCGGCTTCGGCTGCGGCCGGGCCCCGCCGCGGCCGGCGGAAAAAGGGCCGGGCCGGCAACCACATCTTGACCCCAAGCTCGCGGCAGCACAGGTTGCAGCAAAATTTCCGGGCAGGACAGCACATGGCCACGACACCTCCGCCGTTTTCACGTTTTGAATGGATCATCGCCTGGCGGTACTTGCGCGCCCGCAAGGCCGAGGGCGGGGTCAGCGTGATGACCTGGATCAGCCTCATCGGCATCACTCTGGCGGTGTTTGCGCTGATTGCCACGCTGGCGGTGCGCTCGGGATTCCGCTCGGAATTTGTCGGCACCATCCTGGGCGCCAACGCGCATGTGACGCTTTATTCTTACGGCGAGGTGACGGAATCCGGGGTACTGGACCGCTCGCTGAAAGACTATCAGGCGCTGGCTGAAACAGTGGCCGCCGTTCCCGGCGTGACCCGCGCGGCCCCGCTGGTCAAAGGCCAGGTGATGGCGAACCGGCGCCAGCGCAATGCAGGGGTTGAGGTGTTCGGCATCTCAGCCGCTGATATTCAAGGCATCCCCGGTGTCGCCCAAAGCGCGGAGGCGCTGGGTGATCTGGCGCGCTTTGACGACGGCATTGCCATCGGGTCGGGTGTGGCACGCGAACTGGGGGTCTCGGTCGGGGACAAGATCAAGCTGATCTCGCCCAACGGGGTCAAGACCGCGTTCGGCACCAGCCCGCGGGTGAACGCCTATGAGGTGGTTTATGTGTTCACTGCCGGGCGCTGGGACATCGACCGCACCCGTGTTTATCTGCCGTTTGCCGAAGCGCAGGGGTTTTTCAACCGCGAAGGCACGGCGGATGAGATCGAGGTCATGGTAGAGGATCCGGAAGACGTTGATGCCATGGCGGTTGCAATTCTGGGGGCAGCTGGCGGCACCGCAGGCGTGTGGACCTGGCGCGATGCCTCGGGCGGGTTCCTGCGGGCCTTGGAGGTCGAGGACAATGTGATGTTCATCATCCTGTCGATCCTGGTGCTGATTGCAGCGATGAACATCGTCTCGGGGCTGATCATGCTGGTCAAGAACAAGGGCCGCGATATCGGCATCCTGCGCACCATCGGGCTGAGCGAAGGGTCGGTGATGCGGGTGTTCTTCATCTGCGGCGCCTTTACCGGGGTGCTGGGCACGCTGTTCGGGGTGCTGCTGGGGTGCCTTTTTGCGTTGTATATCGATCCGATCTTCTCCTTCGTGAATTATCTGATGGGCGGCGGCGTCTGGGATCCGTCGATCCGCGGCATCTATGCGCTGCCGGCCGAGCTGCGGCTGCCGGATGTGCTGTCGGCGGTTGGCCTGTCGCTTGGGCTGTCGTTCTTTGTGACTATCTTTCCGGCCCGCCGCGCGGCGCGGCTGAACCCGGTGGAGGCGCTGCGCTATGAGTGAACTGACGCTGGAGCTGACAGGGATCAGCAAATCCTATCTGCAGGGCACGCCCGGCCAGGTGGATGTATTGCGCGGCGCTGATCTGACCTTGCAGGCGGGGGAGATTGTGGCGCTGGTGGCGCCCTCCGGTGCCGGTAAATCAACACTGCTGCATATCGCCGGCCTTTTGGATACGCCGGATGCGGGCGAGGTGCGGGTGGCCGGTGAGGACGTGAGCCGCAAGGGCGACCGCCGCCGCACCCGTGTGCGCCGTCAGGAGGTGGGGTTTGTCTATCAGTGCCACCACCTGCTGCCGGAGTTCACGGCGCTGGAGAACATCGTGCTGCCGCAGCTGGCCAACGGGGTCTCGCAAAAAGCCGCAGCCGCGCGGGCGGCGGATCTTTTGGCCACAGTCGGGTTGGCGGGCCGCGCCGGTCACCGCCCCGCGGCGCTGTCGGGCGGTGAGCAGCAGCGGGTGGCCTTTTGCCGCGCGCTGGCCAATGCGCCGCGGGTGCTGCTGGCGGATGAGCCGACCGGCAATCTGGATCCCGGCACTGCGGATCAGGTGTTTGCAGCGCTGATGGAACTGGTGCGCGGCACCGGTCTGTCGGCGCTGATTGCCACCCACAACCTGGAGCTGGCTGCGCGGATGGACCGGCAGGTGAAGCTGCAGGACGGGTTGCTGGTGGCCCTGTGAGTATATTGCGCCTATGCGGCGCAATGCCTTCGGCGAGAGTATTTTCGAAAAGGTGAAAGCGGGGCAGGCAGCGGCAGGCGGAACCTTGCCGGCGGTGCCGGGAGCGGGCTATGGCCGGGTGCCGGGGTTTGCTATCAGGTGTTCAAACCGGAGCTGGCAGGTTAGGCTGGCCGGGAATGCGCAGAAAGGGCTGAGACGTGGTGAATTCCGTTATCGAAAAAGATGTGACTGTTGAGGGCAATATCACCTCCAGCAAAGGCAGCGTCGAGGTCCGCGGCCGGGTGGTTGGCGACCTTTCGGCGCAGGCGGTGACGGTGCATCAGGGCGGCACGGTTGACGGCGCGCTGAGCGCGCAATCGGTGACCGTTGAGGGCACCTACAGCGGCAGAATCCAATGCGAGGATTTGCGGCTAGCCTCCAGTTCGCAGGTGAAGGCGGATGTGTCTGCCCAAAGCATGGCCACCGAAAGCGGTGCGCAGGTGGAAGGCAACATCAAGATCACCGGTAAAGGATCCAGCAAAGGATAATGCAGGCGGGCAGTGCTTGGCCTGATTTCGCGGGCTTTGGCCCCGGTGAAGCACTGCCTGCGTTCAGCCCGCCGGGACGCGGCGGAGTGTTTGTCGGATCATAGGTTATGCCGCAGTTTTTCAGCGAGATAGGCGATCTCTTCCGTTGCTCCGAATCCTTCGTCCGCCAGGCGCAGGACTGCTGTCTTGACGCGTTCCACACTGACTTTTTGTGCCTGCGCTGAGTTGGCAAGAGACTTGAACTCACTTGGACTGCAAGTGAACACACTCATCCGCTGGATCGCATCCTGATACTCCGTAAATCCGGATTGGTGGAGAACTTCTGCTGCAAGTTGGAGAGGTCCGACGCATAAGTTGTCGAAGATGAGCATTGGCCCATTGGTGAGGTGCATCACCTTTTTGTAGTGCAGCCGGTAGATGCAATCTGCAATTGCCAGAAAGCGGCCCGGGTGAGAGTTTTCCGGTTCATCTATCCAGGGTGGCAGATCCATTGGTCACCTTCTTTCACTTGTTAATGTGATCACATGATCTGAATTCTACGGCTTCTGCGGGCAGCTATCCAAGCATTTCACGCCATCTGGGTGATCCAGACCCCCAGCGCCATTACCGAAATTCCGGCTGTGCGGGTCAGGGTCAGCGGGCTGATCTGGGCGCCGAACAGCCCGTAGTGGTCGATGGCTGCAGCTGAAATCAACTGGCCGATCAGCACGAAGAACACCGCGTTGCCAACCCCGAAATGCGGCGCGACATGGGTGATGGACAGCACATAGAAGGCCACCAGAACGCCTGCCAGCAGCAGGTGTTTGGGCGCGGCTGGGATTTTCGCCAGCGCTTGCGGGCCAACAATCAGGCAATAGAGGATCGTGGCAATCAGTGCGATCAGGAACAGCACCACAGCGGCTGAGGCGGGGGAGCCGATCAGCTTGCCCAGGGCTGCATTCAGGGCGGCCAGCACCGGGATGCCAAGGCCCGCGGCCAGCATGATGAGGGCGTATTGTGTCATCGGGCGGCTCCTGAAGATTGCTTGCGAGAGTTGTGACCGGAATTCACACGGCAAAACAAGTGCTACGTTGCGGCGCGGGTTCCCGCCTTGGAAAAATTGAGCAAATTTGATTTTCCAGGGCCGTCAAAAGTGCAAGAAAACGACGGGCTCAGTCGCAGATGCCGCGCAGTTCGGCGTCCTTCCAGGGCAGGTAGACATCGCTTTCGCGATTTTGCGGCAGGGCGCTGACCGGCATCGCTGCTTTCAGCATCCCGTGCAGCCGGCGGGTGCGTGCCGCCTGCGGGGCCAGGGCGCGGCAGCAGACGTATTCCTCAATGATGGCGCCCTGCTGCTCAAAGCCATAGGTGAGGAAATCCGGTTCGCCCTCGAGATCGAACAGATAGGGGTCGCGGTTCTGGCCGTGTTCTGCCGCAGCCCGCAGCGGCGAATAGCCGGTTTGCTTGCGGTTCTGCCACTGCCAGACGTGGGTGACTTCATGTGCGAGCAGCATCGCCTCGACAAGGTGCAGCTTGTCCGGATAGTCGGGAAGGTAGTTTTCCGTGTACCAGACTTTGGCAAAGAAGATCCGGTTGAACAGGGCCACCGCAGCGGGGGAAGAGGTAACGACCTCGTCCGTGACCGGCGGCAGGATACGTTCGCGGCAGGTGACACGCGGGCGCGGCATCCGGCGGAAGGTGACCGCCCCCACAGGGGCGCCGCGCACGATCCGCACCTTGCCGGCGTTCAGGCTGGACCCGTGCAGCCCGGCCAGATAAGCGCGCTCGGTCTCTGTCAGCGGGCGGCCGCAGGCGGAGAGAGCGAGCAGGGCAAGAAGCAGGGCGCGGATCATGTGTGCATTGCCATCCGGTCAGCAGCTCATCGCCAGAACGCGGCTGATTTCGGTGAGCGAGCGGTCCGATTGCTCCATCCAGGTGTTGAAGGCAGCCTGCACGGATTTCAGCGCGGTTTTGGAGGTTGCGGGCTTGTCGATCACGCCTTCAGCGATCAGCCGGGCGGTGACGTCCCGGGACAGGATGAAGCTGTCGCGCCCGGCAAAGCGCATGGCGTATTGGCCGGTGTTGCCGCCCAGCCGGCTGCCGCGCTTTTTGAGCATGTCCAATAGCCCGATGTAGTCGGTGGAGGGCCAGCCGCCCAGCACCTGGCCCGCGCCGCCCTCCGCGCGCAGCTCCATCAGCAGGGCGGCGTTTTCGCGCACGGTGGCCAGTTTGGCGCCGTTTCTGACAATCCGTGTGTCTTGCAGGATCCGGTCGAATTCCTCTTCAGCCATAAAGGCGCAAGGGCCGGGCTCAAACCCGTGAAAGACCTCCTCGAACCCGTCCCATTTGGCCTCGATCACTTTCCAGTTGAAGCCCGCCTGGAAGATGCATTTGGTCATGGTGGCAAGCCAGCGGTCCTCGGGCAGATCCGCGACCTTGGGGTCGGGTTTGGCGAGCTTTTCCTCCAGCGCCTCCGGCCCGCCGTGGCGGTCTGCGGAGATGGCGCGGATGTCGTCAAAGGATCGCATGGCGGCTCCGGTGTGGCGTTCCGGTGAGGTTAGCGGGGGCGGCGCAGCTCGACAATGGATTTGCCGAGGCGGAAGGGGGCGGCGAAGCTGACAAGGCACAGCGCGATGATCTGCAGCACCAGGATATGGGCATTGGCCTGCAGGTATTCCCATTCGTCCTTGAGCTTGGACACATGGGTGATCAGGTCGTCATAGGCCCGCGCGATGATCAGGTAGTCGCCGGCAATGGCGGGGACCTTGCGGCGCATATTGCTGACAGCAGCCTGGGCAGGGGCGTCGAGCGAGGTGAAGACCAGAAACGCTTCCGGGTTGAATGCGCTGGCCTTGGCTTCCATGTGTTTCATCTCTTCCATGTCGTCCCCGCCGGTGCCGAACAGGAAGTTGAGGCCCTGCAGCGGCGCCACCTCATCCGTTACCGCGATAAACAGAGGCAGTTCGGCGTTGCCTGCGGTGGAAGCGGAGAGGAATTCGACCTTTTCGCACAAGACCGCGATGTCGGCGTCATAGGCGGGGTCGCAGAACCGAAGGCGGAAGCGGGCGGCGTCGCGGTCAAAGGCCGCCGTGGCGGCATAGGCGATGTCGATCTGGCGTTCGAGTTTTGAGCTGTCGGCGGCGTAGATACCGGAGATCACCGCCACCAGCGCGCCGAAGCCGCCCAGCACCACCCACACGAGATCGGCCAGTTTCCAGGCGCGGTGGCCGGCCGGTTTGCGGAACAGGAAGATGGTGCCGATGAGGCCCGCAAGGAAGAACAGCAAAAGCAGGGGCAGCTGGTTGTTTGCGATGAAATTCATGCCCGGTCTCTTTGCTGTGATTGGCTTGCCTGACCATAGGAAGGGAAGGGGGTTTCAGGCAACAGGCATCACGGATGTGTCATGCGGCGGGCGGCGCGCATGGGTTTGGCCGGACGCGAGGGGTGCCTCTGTCCGGGTGGTTTGCTGTTCCGGGGGGCGTTTGGCCGTTACGTGCTGTGGCCGGATGGATTGGCCGGGTAAGAGGTGACGGCGCCGCCAGGATGGCGGAGGGCCGGCAAGGGATCGCAAATCCCCATGTCCGCTCGAAAGCTCTCGGTCTGCGGAGAACCCCTGCACCCAATGAAGAGGAGGGTCTTGGGGGTTCCCGTATCTCCTGGTCGGTAGCGGGGTGTCAGTCCGCACCGGTTTGTCGCGACGGATTGGAGTATGGCATGGCGGGGTTAAGGCAGGGGAAGCGGGGCGTGCGGTGGATTGGGGTTTGGTGCAACGCCCTTGAGCGGAGCGCTTGCCGCAGATGTTGGATGCCTCCCCTCTCGGCGGCAAAGCCGCCTGCCGGGCAGAGGGCGGGAGTATTTGGGGAAGGTGAAATGAGGGGCGGTTTGCTCCTTTGGGACGTGGGGCGTCAGCCGCACGGCCCGCGCCTGACCTTGCATCCGGGAGTTCGAACCGGACCGCGCAGCGGCAAACGCTCCGGGGGAGCGTTTGAGGTTCGGACGGGCGGAGCCCTTCGCACCCAACCGTGCAAGTCAAAGAGCGGCGCCGGCGGGATTTCACCTGGGACGTGGCGCGCAGCGGCACGGCCCGCGCCTGACCTTCCCCCCGGGAAGGCGCATTCGCGCCCTCCCAAGGTCAGGCGCGGGCCTTGTGGTGCGGGCGGCTGGAAAGAAACGCGCCTCTGCAAAATAAGGATCCGAAAGCTGCAGTGACTTTCAGGTTTAGGTTTGGGCAGTTTCCAAACTTCCGCTGATTTGCTTGGACATGTCTTCTATTTTGGAAGGTAGGCTGAAAAAGTAGGCAACTAAGTATTCAAGCAATTCTAGGACAAGCCGAGCCGTCTCCTTGTTCGGTTCGATCAATTCATCGAAGTGGGCGCCAAGATTTCCACCCTTTCTGATGGCGTGAGAAAGATCCTTCAGAGGGGAAGTTGCTTCCTCGGACGCAAGAACTTCTTCGATTAAACTGAAAAGATTCTTCTGCTTGTCCTCTTCGTGAGC